>CALLYL010000839.1 GCA_937859535.1 uncultured Myxococcales bacterium | reverse complement strand
TGCAGCGCTGACGGTGGCGGGTTATGGCGCGCTTGTCGGTGAGCGGGCGCTGGAGCAACCCCTCGACCGGAGCCTGCTTTCAAGCTGGGCGCGTCAAGGCTCGGGATCGGCGGCACGCTCGTTGTTTGGCGGGCTTGCTGTGCTCGGGGTGGGGACACCGGGGCAAGTCGACTCGGCGCAGGCCACGCAGCTTCTGGCACCGGAGGAATGGTCCGATCTGCGGCTCGTGATCGGTGTCGTTTCTGACGAAGCCAAGGAGACATCTTCGACAGACGGCATGACCTTGACCGCCAATACCTCTCCATACTTTGCTCCGTTTGTGGCGGCGGCACCTCGGGATCTCCTCGAAGCGACGGCTGCCGTGCGGGGCAAGGATTTGGCACTGCTGGGACGGATTGCGGAGCGGAGCGCGCTGCGGATGCATGCGTCGGCGATGGCAGCCGACCCCGGAGTCGTCTATTTGCGGGGCAGCACCATTGAGGGCTATCACGCGATCGTCCGGAGTCGTCGAGAAGGCATCGAGGCGTACTTTACCTGCGATGCCGGTCCACATCCAAAGGCACTGACGACGGCAGCACATGCGGAGCGGGTTGCCGCCGCGCTGTCATCGGTTCCTGGCGTCAAGCGGACCATCATTGCTCATCCTGGTGAGGGCGCTCGGCTGATTTCTGTGGGAGTCCCGCGATGAGTCACGCCGTGCTGGCCCCCGGCAAGGCGATGCTGATTGGCGAGTACGCTGTCTTGGAAGGAGAGCCAGCGGTGGTGGCTGCCGTCAGCGTCTATGCACGGGCAGTTTTGGGTGGCGGCTCGCCCTCGTCGCCGTTCATCGAAGCCGCCATTCGTGAAACCCACGTCGAGCTTTTGGAGTTGGGCCGCTCGATACATGGTCCTGCGGTGCCGCATGTCGATACCTCGGCGTTTGTGCAGGGTGGTCGCAAACTCGGGGTGGGATCGAGCGCGGCTGCCACGGTTGCGGCCGTTGGGGCGCTGCTCCATGCAGCGGGCCTTGATTTGTCAGACGAAAAGATTCGGGCACGGGCCTATGCCGCTGCCAAGCGAGCGCATGACTCGGCACAGGGCACGGCGGGATCGGGTGCTGACTTGTGGGCAGCGGTCCACGGCAAGCTGCGGGTGCTCGGTCCGTATGACACCGCCGTTGAGGCTCGGCCTCTGCCAGCCCAGCTACGCTTTGTGGCGACCTCGACGAGTGTGTCAACGGCGATGCTGGTTGCCCGCTATCGCCAGGTGTACGACGCTGCCCAGCCTGCTATCGCCGAGCTGGGGATTGCGGCGCGAGGGTTTCTGATGGCTTGGCAGCGTGGTGATGTGGCGGCGCTGCTGTCGGCGATTGAGCGAGCCAACAGTGGCTATCTGCGCCTCGGCGAGGCACTGGGTCACCGTCTGCTGACCGATGAACATCTACGCATCGCCGAGATTGCCCGACGAGTCGGTGGAGCGGCCAAACCTTCGGGCGCGGGTGGCGGTGACCTGGCGGTGGTTTTCCTACCTACACCGACAGCAGTGGAGCGGTTTTCCTCTGAGATCGCAGTGCTCCCCATCACTGAGAGCGCGGTCGGTCTTCATGTTGCAAGTTGATTGAGCGAAAAATCATGTCACAAAGTAAGCACGATGACAGACCTCAGCCCGAGGCTGGTTCGGCTCCAGGGGGAGTTGTTTCGTCGCGGATTCCCGGTTTTTACAAGCTGGGTGTGGACGAACGACTCAGAACACTGACCGAGACGATAAAACTGAGTCCACGCGAAGTCGAACTGCTTGGCTCTGGCTGTCTTACCGTCGAACAAGCCAACCATATGGTGGAAAACGTCGTCGGGACGTACTCGCTTCCGCTTGGCTTGGGGCTCAATTTCCAGGTCAATGGACGAGACTACCTCGTACCGATGTGCGTCGAGGAACCATCGGTGATTGCGGCGGCCTCGAACGCGGCACGAATGGTTCGCGAAGGGGGCGGGTTTGTTGCTGAGGCAGACCCGCCGCTGATGATTGCGCAAGTGCAACTGTACGACGTCCCGGATACCGAGCTGGGGACGCAGGCGATCCTGGCCGAAAAAGAGTCGCTGGTCGCGGCCTGCAACGAGGCGCAGCCGAACCTACTCAAGCGGGGTGGCGGGACACGCGATATCGAGGTCCGAACCCTGGAAAGCTCGACGGGGCAGCAGCCAGGGATGTTGGTTGTGCATTTGATCGTCGATTGCTGCGATGCGATGGGGGCCAACTTGGTCAACACTGTCGCTGAGGCCGTCGCTGCGCGATTGGCAGAGCTGTCGGGCGGGTGCTTTGGTTTGCGCATTTTAACGAACCTGGCCGACCGTCGCTGTGTTCGTGTACGTTGCCGAGTACCGCTCTCGGTGCTACGCAGTGAGCGCTTCGACGGGATGGCCGTTCGCGATGGCATTGTCCTGGCCAGTCGATTCGCGGAGCTCGATCCCTATCGGGCGGCGACGCATAACAAAGGCATCATGAACGGCATCGATCCGGTGGTGCTGGCGACGGGGAATGACTGGCGTGGCGTCGAAGCGGGGGCGCACGCGTTCGCGGCCCGTTCCGGGGTGTACCGGCCGTTGGCGATTTGGCGAGCGGGTGACGACGGTTTGCTTCACGGCCAGATCGAGCTACCGATGGCGATTGGTACGGTGGGCGGCACGCTTCGGGTTCATCCGGGGGCACGGCTTGGGCTACAGATCCTCGGGGTCAAGTCGGCGACGGAGCTGGGGATGGTGATGGCCTCGGTGGGTCTGGCGTCGAACCTGGCAGCGCTACGGGCGTTGGCTGCCGAGGGAATTCAGCAAGGTCATATGTCGCTGCATGCGCGTTCGGTAGCGGTGGCTGCGGGTGCCAGTGGAGCGATGGTCGATCTCGTCGCTGCGGAGCTGGCCAAGTTGGGCGATGTTCGCAAAGAGAGAGCAGAACAAATCCTGTCGCAGCTCCGAGAGGGTGCTGGAGCCTGATCCTAACGTACTAGTTCCGCAGCAGCGCGGCGGACTTCGGGGCTGGGATCTCGCTCTGCGGCGGTACGGATGAGCTGCATCACGGCGGGGATCTCGCGATGACGGGCCAGAAGCTGCAGCGCGTCTTGACGCACGGTGGCTTCTTTGTCGCTCGACAAGGCCTTTTGCAGCGAGGGCAAAACCGCGACGATCTGCCTAAACGAGCAGGCAAAAATCGCGGCGCGACGGACCTCTGACGAGCTGTCCTGTGCGAGTAGCTGGGCGAGCAGCGCATCCACCGGGGTCGCGTTGATAAAGCGCAGAGCTTGGGTGGCAGCACTTCGAACGGCGGAACTGGGCGATTGAAGCGCGGTCTGAAGCAGCGGCAAAGTACGCGGATCGCCAGCGTTGCCCATGGCTTGCAGGTACAGAAGCTGTTCGTCCTCGGTTTGAGCGGCCTGATAGAGCGTGATGAGTTCATCGACGTTCGCTTCGGCGGCCCCAACCTGGCTGGCTCCACGCTGGGCCCCAGCGGCGTTGCCGAGTGCCAGTGCGGCGGTGCTGCGAACCTCGGGGTCGGTGTCGCGGAGGGCCTTGTGCAGCGCCTCGGTGGTGGCTTCACTGGGCGTATCTGAGAGACCGAGCACCGCGACGGCGTTTTGCCGGAGATCACTCGACAGCTTTTTCTCACCCAGCAGGTCGACCAGCGCCGCTTGCCCGGCTTCGCTTTGCGCACCCGAAAGTGCTCCAAGGACGGTCTTGGCCACTGCTTCGGGCACTCCGGCCACGATCGTCTGCGACGCCAGTTTGGTGGTTTCGGGCTGGATTCGGAATAGCGAGGACAGACGCGTCTGTAGCTCGGCGCGCTGGCTCCCATTGTCGGTCGTCGGGAGGCCACGCAGCGCCCCGAGAAGTTGGTCGAAACTTGCTCCATGTACTCGCTGCTCATCGGAGCGACGGTCGCTATCGGTCGTATCCATTTGCAGCAGCGGTGACAGCGTGTACTCAGCCGATTCGAGCAGAGCCAGCGCGATCGGTCCCGGCTCGACGGTGGTGGTCTTGATTCGCTTCAGGCTGAAGGTACTTTCCGAGGACACGAGCGGCATGTCAGGCCCCGGATCGACGTCGAGCAGGTCGCGTCCTTCCGCTGCCAAGAGCCGACCGGCCTCGTCATCGCCATCGGAGAGCGTGAACGTCACCGCCAGCGAGCCGGTTACTTTGCCAAGCTGCGAAACCGGCACCAGGCCTTGTGCGGCGCGGACGTGAAGATAGTGGACTCGACTTTTTTGGCAGCGCGTTCCATCGGACTCTTTTTGATACTGGGCGGTGTACTCACCGGTGGCGTCCATTTCTTCGCTCTGCCAGGTGCTGCCACCATTGGGACTACGTACAAACTGTAGGCTTGCCGCCAGCGCTTTCAGAAAGCCGCGTCCGATGGTGTCGACTTCACGGTGGATGCGCAGTGAGCGCAGCTTTCCGTCCGGCTCCTGGATTTGCAGAAACGGTCGTGCCAGATCCCGCACCAGCTTGGCTTGGGCTGCGGGCTCACCCGGCATCTCGAGTTTGATTCCGTCGAGCTGTGTCAGCAGTGAGACCAACATGCCATCGGCACGAAGCACGGTGGTTGTGTAATGGGCCGACAGCGTCAGCGGAAAGGTTTCATCCGAGGGCGGCTGTCCCCGACCGCGCATGTGAACGACGCGACGGGTCTGTAGGGTATAGGTCTGGGTGGTCCCGATTGGCCAGGTGAACCGGGGTGGCGGAGCATCGGGCGAGGAGCTCGTCCGATCGACCGTGTTTGTCGGGGGGGCTGGGGGCTGACCTCGCCGCTGCCACAGGGACAGAGCCAGCACGATCACCACCGCAAGCAGGACGAGCTGCCAAGGACGAGTTCGCATGCGCCGACCCTCTTGTGGATACGGGCCCTCCCGGTCCGGCCGGGAGGGCGGGGTGTGCTAGAACAGCTTCACGCAGCCCGCTTCGTGCGCGAGTGCGTAGCTCTTGGTGGTGCCCGGCCAATCGGCGATCTTCTTTTCGTGGCGCTTGCCGAATGCCTTGGCGAAGACATTCAGCCGTCCCGAGAGGTAGTTGAGTGCCAAGTCACTGTCCGCCTTGTAATAGAGTCCGACGGTGGTTAGGTCGAGCTGGCCGCTCGTCGGAACCGAGGCATCGACCAGGGTAAGCCGTCCATCAACCCCTGCTTCGGCCACCCATGCATCGACCGAAGCGCTCGCG
>CALLYL010000838.1 GCA_937859535.1 uncultured Myxococcales bacterium | reverse complement strand
GAATTTGGCGATCCCGAAGTCGAGCAACTTCACCCGTTCTCCGAGGGGGGCGACGCTGTCGGGCACCACAAAGATGTTCTCGGGTTTCAGATCTCTGTGGACGATGTTCTTTTCGTGGATCAGGCTGAGCGCGGTCGCGGTTTGTCGGCAGATTTCGATGACCATCTGGAGTCCGAGCGCCGTTCCTTTGTCCTGCGCTCGCTCGATCCTCGTCAGCAGCGGCTCTCCCTCCAGGAACTCCATCATGATGTAGGCAGTTCCGCCTTCGAGCTGCCCGTAGTCCATGATCTTCACGATGCTCGAGTGCTGCGCCATGCTGATGGCGTTGGCCTCGTTGAAGAAGCGCTGCACGAGCTTTTCGTCCTGCGACATTTCCTTGTGCAGAACTTTGATCGCAACCCGCTGCTGAATCTTGTCGTGGACTGCTTCGTAAACGACTCCCATGCCACCCTGGCCAATCCGCTTGCGGATCGTGTAGTGGCCGATCTTGCAGCCAATCATACTGTCCGGCGTGGTGGCCGGGCTCTGCTGAGCGGACATCGTAATGCTAGTCCTTACGTCAAACGGGTGGACGCGAGAGGCGCTGCCATAGTTCCAACGTACTTAAGGTTTCGGACTAGAGCCCCGGATGCGTCGTTTGATTCAACCCCTGATCATACAACCGGGCGCGGCTTTTTCCCAAGCCCAGAACCGTGTGAAAAACCACGTGCTTCCGTGCGCACTTTTGCGTGCATTTCCACGATATGATGTGCTGATTTGCTTTCCACAGCGGCTCTCCCAAGTGTCTAAGGCGGCTTCGGCTCGCGGCACTGGGGTTTGAGTCCTGCACTCGCTTTCGAGGGAATCATGCGTAGGGCGATCTCGGTCTGGATGTTGATGCTAACCGTCGCAATCGTAGGTGGCAGTATGCACCCGGCTCATGCTCGGGCATGGGGTGCTGCGGGGAGGGCCCAGCCCGCAAATGGGAATCCGGGGGTCGGGGGACAGCCGCTGGTGGCGGGCGCGGATGGGGCGGCGGCGGCGCTGCTCTCGGCGCTGTGGGCCGGTCGGGCTGCCCCAGCGGTGCCAGATTTGCTCAAGCCATGGGTGCCGTGGGTTCTGCACGACAACGAGCAAGCGCTGTGTCCCAAGCTGCTCGGTGAGGAATCGGTGGACGAAGCGGTGTGTTCGTGGCCGTCGCGGCTGCGGCTTGAGCTGCGGGACAAAGGGGGTGGGTTCGTATCGGTGGTGCGAACCTATCGGCGGATGGCGGTGGCGCTACCCGGGAGCGGCAAGCACTGGCCCCAGGATGTTCGGGTCGATGGTCAGCCAGCGGTGGTGCTCGCGGAGGGCGGCAGCTCGGACGAAGACGCGGTGCCGGTGGTCTCGGTCGGTCCCGGTGCGCACATGATTCTCGGTAGTTTTCTGTGGGATGAGTTACCGGAGTCGCTGGAAGCGCCCAAAGACGTCGGCATCCTGACCTTGGTGGTCCGTGGTGCCCAGGTGCTCCATCCGACCCGCGATGACGATGGTCGGGTCTTTTTGCAAAAAGAGGACAGCGGAGAGGAAGAGGAAGACTCCCTGGACGTCACCGTTCACCGCAAGCTCACCGATGGCGTGCCGCTGCAACTGACGACTCGGATCGAGCTGCGCGTGTCCGGCAAGCGCCGTGAGGTGCTGTTCGAGCGCGCCCTGCCTGAAAAGTTTGTGCCGATGGTGATCGACAGCCCGCTACCGGCCCGCCTCGAGTCGACCGGTACGCTGCGCATTCAGGTGCGGCCAGGTACCCACGTGGTGACCGTCTCGGCACGGCATCAAGGACCGGCGGCAGAGATTCGTCGCCCGCAGCCTCCCCCGCGCTGGCCCGCCGATGAGGCGTGGGTGTTCGAGGCCCAGCCCGCGATTCGCATCGTCACCATCGAAGGCGTCGAGTCGCTCGATCCCCAGCAGACGACGCTGCCCGCTGACTGGAAGAAGCTGCCCTGCTATGCGGTGCGGGCGGGCGAGGCGCTGCGCCTGTCGACCCAGCGGCTCGGCGATAGTCAGCCACTCCCCGATGAGCTGCGTCTCGATCGGCAGATTTTCCTCGACTTTGATGGCCTGGGCTTTACCACCTCGGATCGGCTGAGTGGCACGCTCCATCGCGCCTGGCGGATCGAGGTCAGTTCCCCAACGGAGCTGGGCCGGGTCTCGGTCGGTGGCAAGGATCAGCTCGTCACCATCGGCAAAGAGAGCGGTCGCGCCGGGGTCGAGCTGCGCCAAGGCCGACTCTCGCTATCAGCCGACAGCCGCCTGCCGTTTGCCACCGAGATCTCGGCGGTGAGCTGGAACGCCAACTTCCACGAGGTCAAAGCGAAGCTGCACCTGCCGCCCGGCTGGCAGCTCTTTCACGCCAGCGGGGCCGATGACATCCCCGAAACCTGGCTGCGTCGTTATCACCTGATGAGCCTGTTTCTGACCCTGCTCGCTGCGATGGGAGTGTGGCGGCTCTATGGCACGCGCTGGGCGACGATGACGCTGCTTGGGCTGCTGCTCGCGTGCCCGGTGTCCGAGGCACCCCACGTCGCGGTCCTGGCTGCGCTGACGTTCGAGGCGATTTTTCGCGTCCTGCCCGAGGGCAAGGTGCGCGGCCTGGTCTCGGCGGGACGCTGGCTGACCCGGGTGGCGGTGGTGCTGGTGGTGCTGGGCTTTTCGATGGGTCAGGTCCGCCGGGGTCTCTATCCTGCCGTTGAGAGGCCGAGTGCTCAAGAGCTGCTGTTCGACGTCGCGGAGCTGGAAAAAGACCAAGCGCAGACGATTCCCGTGCAGGCGCAGGCCCAGATGCAGGTGCAGGAGCAGACCAAGTCGCTGGCGAACACGTTCGGTCGGGACTCGGCGATGGGCGCGGATGGCCAAGAGGCGATGGGCGGTTTGGTCGGTGCCGGTCCAGGCGGTGGCGGCAGTCCCGATGAGCCCGCCGTAGAGAAGTCGGTCAAGAACGAACCGGCCAAGAGCGCTGGGGTGCTGGGGCTCCTCAAAAGCAAGCCCAAGGCCAAGGCTGAGAAATATGACTACGACGAGGAGTCGATCGATCAGTTGCTCGACAGCCGCAAGGTGGGCCGCTTCGATAGCGGACTCGCCCAGGGCAAAATGGGTTCCGCCAAGAAGTCGTACCAGCGCTACCGCAACGTCAACTTCGAGTTCGATCCCAAGGCAGTGGTGCAGACCGGACCGGGCCTGCCACGCTGGTCGTGGAACACCCACACGATTTCCTTTAGCGGCCCGGTTGAGCGGACCCAGATGCTGCGGCTGTGGCTGATTCCGCCGTGGCTGAACTTGATTCTGTCGCTGTGCCAGGTCGCGCTGCTGGTGCTCTTGGCGGTCCGACTGGTGGGCGTGAGCCTGCCGGGACTGGATAGCCTGCGGGGAACGGCGCGGCTGGCGATCCTGCTCCTCGCCGGGGGGCTGGCGCTGTTGTCGCCACAGGTGGCTCGGGCCGAGCTGCCGAACTCGGAGATGCTCGGCGAGCTCAAGCAGCGGTTGCTCAAGGAGCCCGAGTGCTCGCCCCACTGTGCGTCCAGTTCGCGGCTGTTCATTGATGCCCAAGCGAAGGTGCTGCGACTGCGGATGGAGGTGAGCGCGGCGGCTCAAACGGCGGTCCCGCTGCCGGGAAGTGCCAGTCAGTGGCTGCCCGAGCAAGTGCTGCTCGATGGCGCACCGGCGACGGCGCTGTCGCAGCGGGAGGCCGGTCACCTGTTCCTGGTGGTGCCGGCGGGCAATCATCAGGTCATCCTCGAAGGTCGGCTGCCAGCGCGGCCGACGGTGCAAATCGAGCTACCGCTGCAACCTCGGCGCGTCGAAGCCCACGTCGAGGGCTGGGAGCTGGCGGGGGTTCACGAAGACGGGATCGCCGATAGCAACTTGCAGCTTTCGCGGATCGACAAAAACTCCAGCGAGGGTCCGGCGCAGCTTCAGCCGGGGACGCTGCCACCGCTGGTACGCGTCGAGCGCTCGATCCTCATCGGCATGCAGTGGGAGGTCGAGACGCGGGTGCGGCGGCTGACCCCCGAAGGCAGTGCGGTGGTGATGGAGGTGCCGCTTTTGCCGGGTGAGCAGGTGACGACCGCGGAGGTGCGCGTCCAAAACCGCAAGGCGCTGGTCAACATTGCACCGGGCGAGTCGGAGTTTAGCTGGCGCTCGAGCCTGCAAGAGACCGAGCAGCTAGAGCTGCAAGCGGCGGCGATTTCCGAGCTGACCGAGCTGTGGAAGCTGCAAGTCAGCCCGATGTTCCATGCCGAGCTGTCCGGCATTCCGCCGCTTCATCCCGAGCGGGCCGAGACCTCGCGAGAGCCGACCTGGCTGCCGTGGCCGGGCGACAAGGTCGGGATCGCCGTCTCGCGGCCAGCGGCCAAGTCGGGCGCGACGCTCACGATCGACCTGGCGCGGCTGTCGCTCAAGCCGGGGCTGCGCACCACCGACGCCAAGCTCAACCTGCGACTGCGGACCAGCCGGGGCGGGCAGCACATCATCAAGCTGCCCGAAGGCGCAACCGTCGAGTCGCTGAACACCGATGGCACGCAGCGTCCGGTCCAGCAGAGCGGTCGCGATCTCACCTTGCAGCTCACACCGGGCAGCCAGCAGATCGAGATCACGTGGCGTCAGTCGGGGGGGCAAGCGCTGCGGTTTGTGTCGCCAGAGGTCGATCTCGGCGCGCCGATGGTCAACGTCGAGCTGACCCTGCACCTGGGCGATGGCCGCTGGGTGCTGCTCTGCTCGGGTCCACGGCTGGGACCGGCGGTGCTGTTCTGGGGGCAGCTTGTGATCCTGATCCTGCTCTCGCTCATCCTGGGGCGGGTGCCGTTTACGCCGCTGCGGGCCCAGCACTGGCTGCTGCTGGGCCTGGGGCTGCTTCAGGTGCCGCTGTTTACCGGCGCGACGGTGATGGGCTGGTTCTTGGCGCTCGGCTATCGGCAGAGCGGCCCCGAAGTCAAGCACTGGGCGCTGTTTGACCTGCGTCAGCTTGTGCTGCTGCTGTGGACGCTGCTCGCCCTGCTCGGCCTGCTCGAGGCGATCCGCATTGGCCTGACCGTCAGCCCGGAGATGGCGATCATGGGCAACGGCAGCCACGGTGGCAGTGATGCGTGCCTGCGCTGGTATGCCGACCGTGCCGACCGGCTGCTGCCGCACGCGGTGGTGTGGTCGCTGCCAGTGCTCGCCTACAAGCTGTTTATGCTGCTGTGGTCGCTCTTTTTGGCGGTCAGCTTGGTGGGCTACTTGCCGTGGGCCTATCGCGCTTTCAGTGAGTGGGGTCTGTGGCGACCGGTGCCGCGTCTGTGGCGTCGCAGCAAGGCCAAAGCCAAGGCCAAAGACAGCGACAGCGATGACGACAGCGATGACTCGGGCAGCACCCAAGCCCTTCAGATCGACCGCACCGTCCTCGGCGACCCCGACCCCGGCAGCAAGTAACCCCGCCCATCGCCTCGTACGGAGGCGCTGTCCCCGCGTACGGCGGCCCCGTTACGCCAGCCGCACCCGCTGTTCCGGCGTGCAGAGCGCTCGTCCCGGCGTGCGGAGCGCCTTGTCCTGGCGTGCGGAGCGCTCGTCCCGGCGTGCGGAGTGCTGGTGACGGCGTGTGGAGTGCTGGTGACGGCGTGTGGAGTGCTGGTGACGGCGTGTGGAGTGCTGGTGACGGCGTGCGGAGTGCTCGTCCTGGCGTGACAACTGGGTGCGCACGGCGTGACAGCGGGTGCGCACGGCGTGACAGCGGGTGCGTCCGGCGTACGAGCCGCTTACTGCGGGGCGGGGAGTTCGCGGAGCTTGACTTCGATGCGGGGGCTTTGGCCGGGCTGGGGGACGAGCAGGGCCCGGGAGGCTTCGAAGCCTTCTTTGACGATCTCGATGTTGAGCTGCTCGGGCTGGCCGCTGCGCACGATGCGCTTGGGGGTGTTGCCTTGGACCTGGCCGTTGACGCGAATCTGGGCACCCCGTGGGTCGGAGTCGATGTAGACCGACCACTGCTCGCTGCCGGAGCGGCTGATGCGGACGATCGCGGCGATCGCAATCGACAGGATGCCGATGACCAGCAGTCCCAAAAACAACGGCTTGCGCAGCAGCGAGGTCGGTTCGCTGCCCTGGGCGACTTGGGTGCGCTGTGACAGGTCGACACGGATGCTGGTGCTACCACCAACGAGCTGGCCACCTGACTGGAGGTTTAACCGCTGGCTGATGCTGGTCGGGACGCGCTGGCTGATGTAGGCGTTTTGGCCGCCGACGTTGGTGTTGCCGCTTCGCCACGGACCTTGCGCGGTGGCGGGAATGGACGACAGCGGCTCGGTCAGCTCGGGAACCTGGAGCAAATCGACCTGCTGCCAGCGGAGTACATGGGACTGCCAGCCCTCGATGCGATGCCCGAGTGTGGTCGCGATGATCTGGCCGAGGCTCGCCGCCGGGGACGCGCCTTGCATCACCGCCGCCGCTTCGCTTTCGAGCGCCCGTCGTAGTGCCAGAGCGGTGGGATATCGCTCTTCGCGACGAGGCGACATCGCCTTGAGCACCACCTTGGTGAGTTGCATCGGAATCGAGCGCTTGGTGCCGGGAATCGGCGGCGGGTCATCGTTTTCAGGCACCGGTAGCGTCTCGCCCGACAGAAGCTCCCAAAGCAAGGCCCCGAGGCTGTAGATGTCAGCGGTGCGATCGATGTTGGGCACCATGCCAGCCTGAACCTGGGCGCGCAGCTCGGGGGCCATATACGACATTCGTCGCTGGAGCCGCGCTGGCACCGCCACGTTGGTAACGGTGGCGTTGCGAGTCCCTAGGCAGCCGAAGTCGATGAGCTTGATCTTGCCCTCCATGTCGACGAGCAAGCTATCTGCGGAAAACTGACCGTGGACGACCTCGATGGTCTGACCGGTCATGTCGTAGCGTTCGTGGGCGTAGTGCAGGGCGTCGCAGGCTTCGCGGCACAGATAGATGGCCTGCTGGAGCGACAGCATTCCGACTTGCTGCGAGCGGAGCACCTCGCGCAGCGGCACGCCGAACACGAACTCGCAGGCCATAAACGGGCTGCCGTCAGGAAGCACCCCGGCATCGTGTAGCCACGAAATGCTCTGGTGCTGTAGCAGCGCTGCGTTGCGCTGCTCATCGAGGAAGAGCCGCACCGCGTCGGGTCGTTGCGAGATACTACCGTCGAGAATGCGCACCGCCAGGGGTTGCCAGCCGGTCTGTCCCTCGGTCAGCTCACAGCCGATGTAGACCGTACCCAGCGTACCGGCGCCGATTTCAGCAAAGAGAACGTACGATCCAGCGCGGAAGGGAAATTGCGGCATGTGCCAACCCAATTTTCTTCCATTTTTTGGCCCAAAGTCAATCGCTTACGACGGAAAACTGCGAAAACTGCGGTACCTGCCAAGGTTACGGTGCGGGTGGTGCGGGTGGCGCCGGTGATTGGCCTTCGGCGAGAAGCTGAGCGGGCACCCGACCGTCGTGATTCATCAGGCGACGGGCCCCTTTGCTCCACAGCGAGCAGAAGATGATGACGAAGTAGCACAGCCCGGCTGTGGTCAGGATCGCTTGCGTCGGCAGCTTGCTCCCCAGCAGGACCACCACCATCGCCGACAGGATCTGGGGAATGTACACCGCCTGATCGAACAGGGCGAAGGTGCGACCCATGAACTCCTTCTTGGCGTAGGTGTGCAGGTAGCTGGTGTAGCAGGGGATGAGAGCAAAGACCTCGACACCCCACAGGACCAGCAGCGCGATGCTGAGCGGCATCGTTTCGGCCCGCGACCACGCCGTTAGCAGGACGGACTCGGCGAGTGCACAGACCAGCAGCGTTTTGCCGAGACCAATGAGCTGCCCCAGCGCATGTCCGACGAACGGCCCAATCAGACCGCCGAGCCCAAACCAGAAGATCAGCGCCGCGTACTGCTGGTCGTTGCCGTGGAGGACTTGCTGGACGAACGGCAGCAGCAGCGGCATCACCAGCCCGATCGCGACCCCGGCCGTCACCAAGATGACGAAGATCTGGCGCATGTCGGGCTCGCTGGCGACGTAGCGGAGTCCGGCCTTGACCTCGCTGATCAGGCCGCCACTGGCAGCGGCTGATTGTTCACGGATCCGGTTGGGTAGGCGAAGCAGCAGCAGGGCCGAAAGCAGGTAGGTCATGGCTTCGATGAGGGCGACGCCGAGGAGTCCTCCGCTTAGTCGATAGATCAAGACCCCAAGAGGCGGACCGAGCATGTGAACCAGCGAGATGACCCCCCCGGATAGTGAGTTGGCAAATAGCAGGTGTTCGCTCGGCACCAGCTCAGGTATCAGCGACTGGCGTGACGGCATAAACAGGGCGGTGCAGGCGCAGATGCTGGCGTGGAGAACGAGCAGCACCCACACCGATTGCGTGGTCGCCATCAGCAGCACCAGCGGAATCCGAATCAGGTCGTTTAGGACCATGATGGTGCGGCGGTTGTGGCGCTCGGCCCAGACCCCGCCAATCGGTGCCGCAATGATCATCGGCAGCAGCGTGGCCACCGAGATGAGGCCCATATAGGCCGCATTGCCACCGGTGAGCTTCGAGATGTGAACTTGCAGCGCGGTAACGGTCGAAAAGCCCCCGATGTCAGACAGGACGCCTGACAGGAACAACAGTCGATACGGAACGCCGAGCTCGCGTATCGAGGTGCGGAAGTTCGATGGGCTCATGGGCTGACCAACGCAAGGCAACAGCCAGGATAGCTGAGTGGGGGCAGGCGGGAAACTACCTGCGGCTACAGGCTGCCCATTGCTGTCGCTAGCGCTGTGAGCGGGAACAGCACTCGCTCATCGAGATCGAGCTGACGAAGCTCTTTTTGCGCAACTTGGGCGGCCAGTTTTTCGGTGGCATGCCGGTAGCGCGTCTCTCCGAATGAGCGCAGGGGGGACAGCAGCTCGCTTTCGAGGATATCGACGGCGGTCGGCGAGTCTCGCTCGAGCGCTCGACCAATCGCAGCCTCACTCAGGTCCAGCTTGGGGAGAACCCGTACGAAGAAGTCGTCGACTTTGCCGCCGCGCAGATAGCCGCGTGAAAACGCCAGGTAGCGACCATAAACCTGTTCATCGAGGAGTCGGCGCAGATCGCTGTCTTCATCGCCGAGCGCCAGGGCTGCCACCACTCGGGCCCGCGACGCCTGACACAACGACGACAACTTTTCATCGAGCAGG
>CALLYL010000837.1 GCA_937859535.1 uncultured Myxococcales bacterium | reverse complement strand
GCTATCCAGGACGCTTTGGTTGACCCCAACCGCCGCGCCGAGGGTCTTCCCGACCGCGCCCAGGGTGTCGGCAAAGGCAATGTCACCGGTCGCTCCGCCTTGTCCGGTCTGAGAGTGGATGGCCTGCGCCTGATACTCGACGCCTTGCAGTTCAAGTCCGCCGATCATCGACCCGCGAATGCGCGTACCGATCAGGACACTACAGTGATGGTTGCCATGGTGATCGCGTCCGTTGGGATTGCGGACTTTGCGAGACAGAGTCCTCCCAAACACGTTCTGCGCCACAAACGTCACCCGATCTTGAAGGCCAAACTCGCGTAGTCGTGACATCAGGTTGGAAATCGCGCTGATGCTGGCGACGGTTTCGCTTGTCTCTGTGGACAGTCCGTTGTCACTGTGGTTGTCGCCGCCCCAGTTGTAGCTCATGGTCACCACGGGAGTGACGTTCATCTTCAGGAGGACTGCTGCGGTAAGGTTCAATTCGTTTCGCGAGCTTCCCTTGATGCTTGACAAGTTATCGATCAGCAGAGAGGTCAGCGCTCTGGCCTGACTCTGCGATTGACCGTGCTGATCCAGGATCGCTCTTTGCGCAGCGGTTCCGTTCTTCTTAAACAGAGCGTTCAGCCGATCCATATCTGCGTCGCGGAGCCGCTGTAATTTGAGCAGTGGACTATTGGGTCCAGCGAGCAGCGTACTTAAGTCGGGAGGACTCAATACCGGCAGCACTCTCCCTTGGTAAGTAATCAGGTTGGGACTGATGACCGCTGGCTCGGTTTGAATGGTTCCCAGACAAGGGGAGAGCTGCTTGGCGAGCAGAGACATCAGCATCTCCTGCCTCCGCACTGCGCCCATGAGTTGCAACACCTTGGGATGATTTCCGTGATTGATCGTGTAGGTTCCGTGATGAAAGAAGCAGGTCCGGGCCAGGATCGCAGGATCAAGAGTGGCCCACGCTCTGGCGGCTACGTACTGTTTGCCGCCCAAGTTCATGGAGGTCGGGGCCATTCTCGGATCGGTGCTGTGGTAGATATCTGGGAAGTCGAACGTTCCGGGCACATTGGCATTGAGCGGATCGCCGTCTTGTGATGTCGCCACAATCAAGTAGTGCGCGGAGGCCGGATCAGCGCCGGGACAGACCCGTGGATCTGCTTTCGCAGAGAACGGATCTGCGAGCAGCCAAGCGGGCAGACCGGATGCCAAGGCACGCAGACCCATTGCTCCTACACCAAACAAACCGGAGAGCAGAGCTTGCCTTCTGGTCGTGTCCATGATGTGCCTCCTAAAGCCCCATGATGACGCTGGAGGGTGAAGCACACGCCAGCGTGAAGGTGGACTTGAGTGCCTCGGACGCGCTAGCCCCCGAACCCTTCGCCGCTGCGAAGTGCTCACGCAAAATCTGGCGAGCCTCGCTCGACCGAGGATCGCTTGGCAGTAGCGTCATGATCGTTGCCACAAAGTCATCAATGGCTGCCTCGGACTGCAAGCTGGAGTAACGCGACGGAGAACTGGAATCGACCACCCGGTCCGCTAGGAGCATGCACATGGACTCGGTCGCGATGCGGAAGAATGCACTTGGGTCGGTCGACAGACTCCCAATCTCCAGACCACGATCGTAACCGTCTACCGGAACAAACGCGGCATAACGCCGAACTGCGATGCCAAGTGCGCTCGGCTCAGGGGTCGACATGGCGCAGACATCGGGAGTGCCTAGTCGGTTCGACAGAGCCACACAGAGATGATCTCGCCGCGCCACACTGAGCGCCATCCCGCGAGTCTCTTTGGTCTTCGTATTTCGCGCCATCGTAATCAGGGGTGAGGCAAACAGTTCACGGACCAGCGTCTTCCACTGATAGCCGCTGCGTCGGAATAAGTTCGCAATCCGCTCGAACTCCGGATCCGTCTCCATACAAGGAACAGAGTTGGCCCAATGACAGAGCTTCTGCGTCCACGCCACCGCAAAGCGTGGGTGCGATGCCAAAATCTTGGCAAGATCCCCGACACCTTCTCCACTGGCCTGGACTCCGTCGACCGCGAACGAGGCCGGAAGACGACGCTGCGAACTGTCCGTTTGGTCGTGGTAGTACAGTGAGTAGGACTGCCGGAAAAACTGACGGAATGGGTCCAGTGTCTGGTGGCAGGTATAGCAACTGGTTCCGCGAGCCGCGTGGTCTGGATCGAGGTTGCTGTCGAAAATCGGTACCGTGGTGCCGCTTCCATCGAAGCTCTTGCCGAGCGCCACAATCAGGGTCTGATTCGCCGTCACGCGGTTTAGGTTGGCGCTGTTTGTCGCCCAGTTGGCCTGAAACGCCAGTGTTCCAAAGAAGCCCACGCGAGGTATCTTTAGTCTCATCTGGAAGGTGCCACGCAGAGCATACAGATCGTAGAATCGCGGGCTCGACTCCTGACTCGAATCCACCTGTTCGATGGTCACCGGCCGCCAGTCATTCCAGTCCGCTTCGGTCCACTGCGGTCGGAACCGGTTGATGGTGCCCACCGTGCAGCCACCGGTCATTTTTCCGAACAGGAAGTTGAACAGGTTGACAGCATTGTCCGGACTGCCGTAGTTGGTCTGAGAGCTGTTGTAGTTGAGCACGGCTTGTCGACAGCCTGCACCAACGGGATTTGACCAGCGCATGTAGTACGGGCTGGCCGGATTCAGCGTCTCTGTAATCGGGATTCCCTGCGTACCAGCGTCCAGCGTGAAAGCAAAAGCAGGATTGCGTAGCAGGAACCGATTGGAAACAAGTCCGGAATCACTTACCTGCAGCTCGTCCACCAAGGACAGAAGGCTCATCAGCGGCGGATTGAGCATGTACTGCTTGGTGGTGAGTGCTTCGTGAAGGGGTCTCTCTGCCGCGATCATGCGCCAGACGGTCAGCGAGAAGCTGTCCATCAAAGAGCGCTCCAGCACCGGTGTGATGTTATAGGGCGCGGTGTCGTTGACGAAAAAAACGTTGGATAACCCGAGACTCGCTTGCAAAGCAGGCAGGCTGACCTGATTCTGCTGGAACGCGTTGCGGAAGAAGTCGAGCATCTTGGCGCGGTGTTCTGGCAATACGCTCCATTGATCGATCAATCCACGTAAAGCGTTGGGGTTCAGAACCACTGCCTGCACTTCCGCCTCGGTCGGGGGCAATCCCGTCAGCAGATTTTTGACCTTGCTGACGTAGGCATAGGGTCCAAGTACGTCCATTTGCGGCGGCAACGCGCTGTCTCCCGAAGACGAAATCGGAAGCCACGGTATCGACTCCGGTGTTTGGCTTCCAGAGTCGCAGGAACCAAGCAGCAGAGAGCCAGGGAACGCGAACAGGAATGCGGAAAGGAGTCCGCCACAACCGAGCGATCGAAGGCGCGTATTTTCCACAATAATCTCCCGCTCTTAGAAGAGAGTTTGACCGTAACATATGCTCATTCGATGGGTGAAATAAACTCGAGCAGATGATTTTCCATTCGCTGGCAGATCAGCGCAGCGTGAGACTAGCCTGCCCAAGAAACGCTTTCGTTGGAGAGGGACATCCGTGTATAGGCCTTGGACCGCTTCTGTGTTGCTCGCGCAAGCGCTGACGCTATCAGCCTGCGCTTACCGGGATCGGGATGGTTCGATCGAGGAAGGGACGATTGAGCTTCGACCGGTCGCGTGGAACACCGATTCCTCGACTTTGGGCAAGGTCTCTGCAGTCGCTGATTCGCAAGAGGACGTCGCGGTCTTCGGAAATCTGGGTGCCGCGCTCTGGAGCGATGGCGTTCAGCAGGGCAGCGACCCATCGGTCGTGCAGTGGAGAACCGCAGCGGTGGTACCGGCGCTCGATTTACCGGACCGATGGCTACTCGGGGTGGACTCCTTTGGGCAGGTCTACCGACTCCGTGGTAGCGGTATGATTGAGTCTGTGAGCGCGCAGTACGGACTCCTTGGTAAGACGGTGCGTGAGGTCGTTGCACTCAATTCCGCTCTCACTGCATTTGCGCTTCCCGATAAGATTGCAGTAGTCAATGGCAGCGTAAGTTCCGTACGGTTTTTCGATATCCAAGCACGGGGGCTGTCTGGTGCAGCGGGGCGCTTGGCAGCCTTCGATAGCACAGGTGTGATTCAGATCGATTTTACGAAACCGCCCGGTGCAACCATGATGCGACTCCCTTTGGAAGGAGTCCTGGCTGTGGCATTCGACGTAACCGGACAGGAGGTACTGGTTGCGGCCACCGAACAGTCCCTTTATGTCGAACGAAACGGGGCTCTCACAAAAGTCTGGGACGTGCCAGATGAATCGAAGATCACCGGAGTCACCGGATCCGGTCGTGGAGTGTGGGTCGCCATTGGGAATCAGCTTGCTCTGCTGCACGGAGCAAAGCTCCGGCACGGCAGCTCGGCAGTGGTGCCGGAGTCAGCGCGGCTTGTTGGTTCACCAAGTGGCGATGTGTGGGTGCTCGGTGGGCCGCAGCTTGTTCGACTC
>CALLYL010000836.1 GCA_937859535.1 uncultured Myxococcales bacterium | reverse complement strand
GCTCAATACCGTCGGACAGATTCGCTTGCCCTGGAATCTGATGATCGGTGCGCGCTTCTTTTATTCGACGGGACGGCCGATCACAATCCTGAAGCCACCGGATGGCAGCGCGACGGTTCGCAATGCCGATCGGCTTCCGGATACGTTTCAGCTCGACCTGCGCATCGATCGCGAGTGGCTGTTCAAGTCGTTTGCGCTCGATGTCTTTCTGGAGGCGGTCAACGTGACGTATTCGCAGGCGGTGTTTGGGCTGACCTACCCTCGCGAAAACGGAATCACTCGCTACGACCAGCCGCAGCTTAACGGCTTCCGCTGGGTGCTGCCCTCGATTGGGGTACGCGGTCGGTTTTAGGCGCTTGACTTGTTTTTCCTCATTGAGGAAAACCGCGCTCACGATGCGCACCGTAGAAAAGCCTTGGGGCCACGAGCTAATCTGGGCCCACACCAGCCGTTACGTTGGCAAGATCCTTCACATCAAGCGCGGCGAGTCGCTGTCGCTCCAGTACCACCAGGTCAAAGATGAGACGATCATGGTGCTCGCCGGAAAGCTCCGCTTCGAGCACTACGGCGAGGGCGAGACGCCCGGTCACACCGATCTGGAACCGATGAAGCCGTTCCACATCACGCCGGGGTTACGCCACCGGATGACTGCTCTTGAAGACACCGATGTCGTGGAAGTGTCGACGCCCGAGCTAGACGATGTGGTGCGACTCGAAGATCGCTACGGTCGCAAGGGAACCAGCGCTCCCTGATTCCACTGATACCGCCGGTCAGACGCCGATATAGAGTCGGTTGCCGAAGTTCGGTTCGAGGTTGGCCTCGAAGATCTTCTGGGCAGCGGCATCGATATCGTACGCCACGCGACGAAACTCGAAGACCCGCGTCTGATCATCATAGATGCAGTAGCTGGCGCGATTGTCGTAATCACGCGGCTGGCCGACGGAGCCAACCGAGATGATGTAACGATAGCCGGGCCGGATCTCGAACTTCTGCGCCACCACCTCGTGGACTTCGCTACGCGACAGGGCGAACGACTTACACAGGTGGGAGTGGCCGATGAAGGTCACGTCGGCAAGCTGATCCCAATAGGGCAGACAGCGCGCCGCTTGCTCCATCGAGAAGATGTACTCGAACTCTTCCAGATTCACCGGCGAGCCGTGACAGTAGCAGATGTGGCCTTCCCGTCGCTCGTACGGGAGGTTCTGCAGCCAGAGCATGTTCTCGTCGGTGAGAATGCCAGAATGAAGGTCGAGCGCTTGCCGGGCCGCGTCGTAGTAATACGAGTAGTCCATCCGACCCGCGACCGCCGCATCGTGGTTGCCCAGGATGCAAAACGCCGCCTGTTTTCGGACGAGATCGCAGCAGCCATTCGGATCAGCCCCGTACCCGACGGTATCTCCGAGGCAGACCAGCTTGTCCACGCGGGCAACACGGAAACACTCCAGGACGGCTTCCAGTGCCTCAAGGTTAGCGTGGGTATCGGAGAAAATACCAATCCTCATAACGGAAGCCCTACTGTACTTTGAAATCGACCGCTGCGGCAACCAGCACAGAAGAGGCTGCTTGGTCCACGACGGATCTTGCCGCCCGCTTGAAGAAAACGCACAATTCGCCGACCCATCGTTTGGCACCCCATCCGAACGCTCCATCCGCAGACTTGGCCACGGTCCAGCGTTCCGTTTCTTTAGATGCATGAGAGAGCCGATGCACAGCACCTCATCTGCAACCCGTAACGCACCACCGCTTCTTCTGCCCTCACCTGCTCGCTTGACCGAGCTTGGTCACGCCGCCTGCGACTACGTCCAGCGTGCCACGGGTCTGGATCTGGATCACTCAGAAGAGTCTCTGGCGTTCGCCGATCACTATCTGCGGCAGGTGCGTAGTGGAGATCCGCTCAAGCCAGAGGTTCAGCTCCTGGTGGCAGCGGCGATCGGCGTGTACTTGGGAGAGACGCTGCTCGGACGATTTGGAGGCCGCTGGCTGGCGATTCCTGCCGAACCAGCCGCAACCGCCGAGGACGGCACCCCGGTGCTCGACTCCATCGACGATCCCACCGGTTGGCGTGTCGAACTGGAGGCCGCACCACTTATCTGTGATCCGCTGTTGTGGGCCAGGCAAGCGCTGCGCAGCGATCCGGACACCAGCGAAGAGGATGGTGGTGGCGGACTTTCGGCACCGCCGAGCCTGTGGGAGGCGTTGCAAGCGATCATGGCGCGCCTGCCGCCCGTCAGTGAAGAGTATTACTACTCGCTCACCGGGCGTTTCGAAACGGTCAGCTACATCGTCGAGATCTTGGCGAGCTTGCGCGCAGCCGAGGAAGAAAAAGACAGTGATAACGCTGCGAATCCGCAGTAGGAATTTGTCGAGGCTTTGTGTTCGCCTCTGCCTCGTTTAGTATGAGCACATTGAGCCGGACCACCGGAGGGACACCGCATGGAAGCTGATATGAAGACCTCGAACCTCATCAACAACCTGGTTCTCGTCGATGCCATCCTGACGATGAGCCTAGGACTTGGACTTGGCCTGACCGCTCCGGCGCTGGTGCTTGGCGGGCTTGTGCCAGTCTTGGGCGTGCTGCTGTCGCTGTTTCTGCTGGCGACCGGCGTAGGACCGATGTTCAAGGGTGCCGATAAGGTCGAAAACAACGACCCGCTCCTTGTCGCGGCTGAAAACGCAGACGCTGGTGGTCGCATGGTCTACCTGGGGGTCACGATCGCAGCGATTGTCACCCTCGCGCTGGGCATCGGTGCCAACAAGACCGAGCTGGCGCTGATGGTCGGTGGCCTGGTTCCGATCGGTGGTCTGATCCTGGCGATCGTCGCGCTCGTTGGCGATGCCGCCAGTGGCAAGGGCGAGTCCGAATCCCTCACCAACTTCACGTCGTTTAGCCCCGCCGAGGAGCAGACGTTCGTGGTGTTCGAGCGCACCGCGCTCGAGGTCGAAAAGCGTGCGTCGCGCATCGCGCTGATCAGCGTCGGTTCGGTGGGCATGCTGTTCGCGATCATCGTGCTCGTGTTCGGTGGCAAGGGTCACGAAGGTGCGGCTCCCGCCGGTCAGCCTCCCGCCGCCGCTGAAAAGAAGTAGTCCTGTCCTCGGCTAGCCGGCGCTGACCAATTCCCCGGTTAGCGCTTCACCATCACAAATATCGGGTTGCCGTAGAACCACAGATCGCTCCACGGATCGACATCCGGAGGATCGAGCTGCGGGCTCACGACGCTGGTATTGGTGCCACGGACCCTCAGATAGAAGCTCCGCGTCACGTTGGGGAAGCGATGACGGAATCGCAACACTCGGCCCACGCGCTCGCAGTCCGTAGACAGGACGCGGCGCAACACCCGCGCCGTTGGATTGCGAAGCGCATCACGATCCACCGCCACGGTGACGATGTCGCCCACGATCAGGTCGAGGTGATGCAGCTCGGGAATCAGACCGCCGAGGTTTCGCTGCTGGGCCAGCTCGATTTCCACAACCAGTTCGACGGTGGCACCGGTCTTTTCGAGCCGCAGATAGCCGCCCATCGGCACCGCTCGCGTCCCATCGTGCACAAAGCAGCGCAGCGACTCGATGAGTCCGCCGAGGCAGGTGTACATGTTGCCGGTACGCATCGCCGCCAGCACCGCCAGAGGATCGCGGTGCTCCGCAAAGACGCGGGTCTGGGTATACAGCCCTGGGGCATAGTCGAAGTCGTAGCGCGCTTCGCCGGTCTGGTAGGCCCGCTGTCGCCCCGTCGGAGTGACATGGCCTTCAGTTTTGTAGGTCGAACGATCGACCTCGACCAAGTCGCCCAGGTAGCGATGCGCGTCGGAGTTGCAGGTGATGTAAAAGGGTCGGCCCTCTGATAGGAGTGAGTCCCACAGTCCACCGACTTCAGCGGTGTAGTAGTCGTAGCCGCCGAAGGTTCGATACGACTCGAGCGGATAGCCCGCAAACGAACCCTTGCTCGGTTTGTCAGAGTAGTGACCACGCCGCTCGCCCATCATCGTTGCTGCTGAGTGTCCCGGTGCCCCCTCGAAGCCGCGCATGACCTCGGGACCGGCGTCGCTCCAAGCCCGAAGCTCGTGCGGGCTATCGAGTCCCCGACGGGCCGGATGATTGGCAAAGAACAGCGGCTTGCTGGGCAACGACTGCAAAAAGCTCACGCCGGCGACGGCATCCGGCTCACCAAGTGGAGGGGTCTTGCGGCTCTTGTCGTCAAAACGCGACTCGAACTCCTCGATCATGCGGGCTTCGTCAGCGGTGGGCGGAACGATGATGCTGCCGTGCTCCGCCGAGGGAATGTTCCACTCGAGTCCCTGAAAGACGATGATCTCGGGGAAGGCACGCCGCGCTTCGATGAGCTCACGATAGGCGGCGGCGGTCACGACCTTCTGATGCGCAGGACCGCCGTGGTCGGTGATCACGCAAAAGCCGAGACCACTTTGCGCAGCGTTACGGACCTGCTCGACGATCTCGTAGCGACCGTCGGAGCTGTATTTGGTGTGGATGTGGTGATCACCAGCGAGCCAGACACCGCGATCGTAGGGCGTCTGCATCTTGGCCGCACGACGGGCTCCATCGAGCGGAGGAGCCCCCAGCAGTACGAGCAGGCTGCTGGCTCGCTGCAAAAAACCCCGTCTGGAAACCGGGGTGGCCAAGATTAGTAGCGGTAGTGATCGGGCTTAAACGGCCCGTTCTGCGGAATGCCGAGGTAGGTCGCCTGCTTGCTCGTGAGCTGGGTGAGCTTGACCCCGAGCTTGGCCAGATGCAGCGCCGCAACCTTTTCGTCGAGCTGCTTCGGCAGCATATACACACCGACGGGATACTTGCCGGGGTTACACCACAGCTCGATCTGGGCGATGGTCTGGTTCGAGAAGCTCGTCGACATCACGAACGACGGGTGACCCGAGGCACAGCCCAGGTTCACAAGCCGCCCACGCGCCAGGATGGTCAGGCGCTTCCCATCGGGGAACACGAACTGATCGACCTGCGGCTTGATGTTGACCTCGGTGACGCCCGGCTGAGCGCACAGCCACGCAATGTCGATTTCGCAGTCGAAGTGACCGATGTTGCACAGGATCGCCTGATCCTTCATGGCCAGCATGTGCTCGCCACGAATCACGTCCATGCACCCGGTGGCGGTGACGAAGATGTCGCCGAGCGGAGCGGCCTCTTCCATCGTCGTGACCTGATAGCCTTCCATCGCCGCCTGAAGCGCGATGATCGGATCGATCTCGGTGATGATGACGCGTGCGCCGTAGCCACGCAGCGACTGGGCACAGCCCTTGCCGACATCGCCATAGCCCGCGACGACCGCGACCTTGCCCGCAAACATCACGCCGGTGGCGCGCTTGACACCGTCGGCGAGCGACTCACGACAGCCGTACAGGTTGTCGAACTTGCTCTTGGTGACCGAGTCGTTGACGTTGATCGCTGGAACCTTGAGCTTGCCGCTCTTGTGAGCCTCGTACAGACGATGCACGCCGGTCGTCGTCTCTTCGGACAGACCACGAATCCCGTCGGGACCATTAAACATCTCGGGATACCGGTCGTGGATGATCCAGGTCAAATCACCACCGTCGTCGAGAATCATGTTGGGCGCTTTGCCACCCTTGAATGCGCG
This sequence comes from uncultured Myxococcales bacterium, assembly GCA_937859535.1. Classification (GTDB taxonomy): domain Bacteria; phylum Myxococcota_A; class Polyangia; order Palsa-1104; family JAEUJZ01; genus JAEUKA01. Next base: position 4,754 of record CALLYL010000836.1, on the reverse strand, counting down.
AAGCTGCATCTCGATGCAGTCGACGTACTCTTCCTCGGATTCGCCCTTCCAAGCAAAAACGGGAACGCCCGTCGCGGCAATCGCAGCCGCCGCGTGGTCTTGCGTCGAAAAGATGTTGCAGCTCGTCCACGTCACTTCGGCACCGAGCGCGGTCAGCGTCTCAATGAGGACGGCGGTCTGAACGGTCATGTGCAGGCAGCCAGCGATACGAGCGCCGCGCAGCGGCTGCTGCGGTCCATACTCGGCACGCAGCGCCATCAAGCCGGGCATTTCGCTCTCGGCGATGGTGATTTCTTTGCGACCCCATTCGGCCAGCGAGATGTCTTTGACCTTGTAGGGAAGCGGTTCACGGATTGAATCGGCCATTAAGGACTCCTTATGCGGCGCCCAGGGTAGGCGTCCTGTCGTACGCGGTCAAGCCACGACCAAAAGGCGATTAGTAGCGCAGCGGCAGACGAAAGCCAGCTTGCACCTTGAAGCGGTTGATGGTGTCTTCGAGGAAGCTAAAGCCGCGCTCGATGCGCTCCAGGCTGATCTGGCCGACGGTCAAATCGGACATCTGAAGCTCACCATAGCCACGGTAACGGGCGGCCGCGTTTCCGAGCAGACCCCACTCGGCCAGACCGCACATCCGGATATACAGACCAAAGCGCTTGCACAGCTGAAGGTCAAACGTGCTGACACCAAACTGGATTCGCACCGTGTCGAGCCGTAGTTTTTCGCGCAGCGGATCGGCCACTTGGTTGGTCAAAAGCTGGCTCGTCACCAGCTTCGCCGCCGGATCGCCGTAGTCGATGGCACGCGGACTGCCTGACGCGCTCGCCGAAGGATTGGGTCGACCACCACGCACTGCATCGGCGGCATCCCCGATGAGCAGCGAGCTTGCGCAGTCCGCCGCCGACAGTCCATCCGATGACAGACACTCGAACTTCAGCTCACGTACCCGACCGCGTAGGGCAACCTCGACGTTGCGTTGCTGATCGTTTTGGTCAAAGTCGCGAGTGCCACCAAGCACCTCGACAAACGGCGTATCGGGCCAGCGAGCGGTCTTGGAAAATGCGATCTTGCTGTCGCCCTTGACGTGAAACTCGCCGCGCAGCCCGGGCACAAAAAAGACGCCACTGTCGACACGGATCACGCCGTTCATCGCAATATCGACGAGCGGACCAGCAACGTCGAACGCCTGCGTCGACAGCCGTAAGTCGGCAATGTTGTTGAGGACACGAAACGTGCCACGGGTCCGCACCGATAGCCCCAGCCGAATTTGCGAAAGAAAGTCGTCACCATCCCAGAACGGCTTGTCCTCCTCGACAATGCGACGAGCCGACAAGAAGCGATCGGTGGGGTCGTAGTCTTGCATGTAGCGACCAGCCACCACTTCGATGTCGCCGAGCAGGTTGACGCCATCACGATTGCCGGTCAGCGACAGGCCACGTGCCGAGGACATCTCGACGTTGTAAACGCCCGACGAGCTGTGGCGGACGTTTTCCATCTTGATGGCCAAGTCCACCCGGTCGAGTGCCCGGTGCCAGGCATTGCGAATGAAACCGCCCATGCCGTTGTGATCGACACGACCGCTCAGCTCGATCTTGCCATCTCCGTCAACAAGTCCTGCCAGAGACACGCCGCCGGGATTGCCTTCCCCGCGACCGATAATGACGCGCCCATCGTCCCCGCTGCCGACATGCAGAAAGCTAATGGTGCCGCGTGAAAACGACAACTCGTGGAATCGTCGCAGGTTGAGGAATACCTCGTGCGCGGTGAGAGTGCCTTCGACGATCGGATTCGTGAAAGTGCCGGTGATCTTGAGCAGATCGAGCCCGAAACGCCCGCGTGCCTCGGCCAAATTGTGAGCGAACTGCCACTGCAGCAACCGGGCGGAGATATCGCCACGCAGCTCGAAGGAAATTTTGCCAACTTGAGGCGGCGTGTAGCGCTGGATCTCAACGGAGCCGCGCACCAGCGTCACGGAGTTATCGACGACCACTCGTACGTTCTCTAGGTCGGCACGATCGGCCCGCAGCACCAGCTTGCCACCCTGCACCTCGATCGGAGTGTCGAGTTCGTGCGGCTCGACCTGGGCGCTACGCAGCTCCAGTGTGCCGATCGGCTGAAGATTGGACAGCGGCCCCGTGACGCGCAGATCGACGGAAGCCTCACCTTGGGTACGACGGAACACCGAGCGGAGAAGGTGCTCAAGCAATTCCAGCCGAACCAGTCCGCGTACCCGCAGATCCGAGGCGACCGGGCTCAGCAGCCCCGAAAAACGAACCGCGCCGGTCTCGCCGAATTTCTCGACGGGGTGCCCTGCGGTCACCATCGCCACCGCTTCGCCCGCACCACGCTCGCCACCGCGACGCTGACTGACGAACCTCGCCTGTCCCAACTCTAGATCACGGCCATCGAAGCACGAGAACACATCACCATCGTTAAAGGCCAAATAGCGCTGCTCATCGCCTTCATCAGTCACGGTCTTCACCGCGAGGAGTGCTCGATTGAGACGCAGCGTGGCTCCAAACAGCCGGGCCTCTGAATCCTCTCGAGTACGCGACGCCAAGATCGGACAGGCAATGCCGCGTGCAAAATGCGGATCGGGTCCAAACAGGGGCCTGGGATCGTCGCCAAAGCGCAGCCGCAGCTCCCCGCTACCGGACACCGAGACATCGCCAATCTGCGCCAGTTCGGGCAGCAATTTTTGGGCCAGCAGATCACACGCCAGCGTTATCGCAGAAGGCTGCACGCTCGCAGGTGTCTCTGCCGATTTCACGAAAAAAGGCGGCATCGGGCAGCCGAACCGAATCGACAAATCGCCACGTGGCAGGCCACCAGCCATCGTCAGAACGCCATCGACATCGAAGGAGTCGAATAGCCGACCGGCGATCTTGGTCCCAGAATCACTCGGGGTAAAGCGCAGCTCAGCCTGGCCCAGCGTCAGCACGCGGACCACCATGCCGAGCATCCCAAACAGCGGTTCACGTTCAGCGAATACCACCCCGCCCTCGATCACAGGACCGAGCGCCGTCGGCAAACGACCCTGGACGGTAAAGCCCTCGACTGAAAGCTTGCCGTCGAACACCGGTAACAGCGGCTGGGTAGTGCCAAGCATCCGCAGTTTCCCCGATAGTGTCCCGTCGACCACCATGGGCAGTCCTTGCACGATCGGCATCTTTCCGATCGGCAGCTTGGCAAACTCAACCGCCAGATCGAGTGGCCGACCGTGGTCGTGCCGCAGGGTCGCCGTGGAGGACAGCTTGCCGGAGTCCAGCGTCGCGACCAGTGACTTGAGGATTGCCTGCGTCTGGGAAAGTTGCGCGACCACCGCCACCTGATCAAACTGCCCGCCAAGCACGGTCAGCTTGGGCACACCCAGATCAACCTCTCCGACAGGACGTAGCATCGTCCCGGTAACATCGATCTTGCCAGACAGAACACCGCTGACATTCTGGCCAGGTAGAAGCAATCCGACGCTGACATCGGTTACGGCAGCCTTCACGCTGAGCAACGGATCGTCGGGACGGACCGAGACATCCTTGGTAAAGAGCTGAATCGAACCATCGCCGCTGACGGTGCCGTCCTTGCCTCGCGCTTGCAATGATGAAAGGTTGAGCTTGCCGTCATGTAACGCAAAGTCCGTGGTGATCTCGTCGAGCCTGCGGCCAAATAAGTCGAGATCTTTGACGGTAAACTCGCCGCGAGAGGCTTCCGGACGAATGATGCGACCGCCGAGACGAAAGCGTGTCTGGGCTTCGCTTGCCTGACCGCTGACGCCAAAATACTGGAGCACCCGTCCGAGTGGCGCGCCACGGCCCGCCATTTCCATCACCGGAATATCGAGCTTGCCATCACGGGGACCGACTGAGCCATGATCCGAGCGCAGCGTCAGCGTGTCGCCGCTCATTTGAAGCCCGCGATAGAGCACGTTTTCCGGCGTGTAAACAAACGAACCAGCCAGCTTCATCTCTTTCGGCAACGGATCGCGACGAGCCAAGCGCTCGACCAGGGCGTCCACGCGCTCAATGACCACCCGCTCGGGATGAGCATTCTTGGCCAGGCTGCCCGACAGTCTCATCGTGCCCTTGAGCTTACCAGCGACGAGTGGCTGCAATATTTTGGGCATGATCCCGACCTGCGCCGGGTCGGTACCTTGAACCGCTATCTTCGCGGACCATGGCATGTCACCGGCGAAGCTGAAGTGCAACGGCTCGGCACGTAGCTGTCCACCAAGTGCATTGCCCGTAACGTGCGGCAGGTTCAGATCGCTACCTTTGAGAGAAAAGCGAGATCGCGCCCCCGAGACGGCAATCGAGGCAATCAGCGCATCGACGTCGGCGACTTGTCCCTCGATGACGACGGAGCGACCGTCGCCTTGGGTCGGAAAGTTCTGGACGTGAAAGTCTTGGCTAAGACACGGTGACAAACGGCCGCTGATCGTCGTCGGCAGTGTCGAAGACAAGGCACCGAAGAATCGCACCCGGCCCCGGGGCTGTCCGGACAGCAGACCACCTGGCACCAACTTGGCCAGACCATTGCCATTGGTGAACGACAAGTCGAGCTGAACACCGGTGTCGCAGTAAGTATCGAGGAGCTTGCCATCGACCTCGACGTCGGCATCAGCGGCTTGGACCTTGCCACGGAAGACCAGGTCTTGCTTGCGACTTGCTCGCGCACCGAAGCGACGCAGTTCGAGGTTCTTCAGGGGAAACACAAACTCGCCACTGCCCTCGGGGCCGGGAGAGCCAAGGACCAGCTCTCCA
>CALLYL010000835.1 GCA_937859535.1 uncultured Myxococcales bacterium | reverse complement strand
CAGGAGCACACCTCGGGCAGGATTTCTTTTTCGATCCTGCTCCGCAGCGAGTCGCGTGCTTCGTCACTGAGCCCGCGTGCGGTCAGCCCGACAATGGTGCAGGCTCCGCTCGGTGTCGGAGGAGGAAGGCGTGAACGCGCCCGCGCCGCGCAGCGCGGATCCGCCACGAAGCCCGGTTGGCACGGCATGACCACGGTGATGCACCCCTCCCCCCGGCCATTCCCGCCGAACGCTGGCTCGTTCGCCCGCGCTGCCGACTCCGCTTGCCACATGCCGAGCAGGAGCAAACCCAGGAGAAGAATGACGGGCAAGGGTACAGCCAGGAGCTTGCCTCGGGCGTCGAAGCTGCTGCTACCTGGCCTAGGCACAAGCAGGCGCATCGTGTGCATGATCAGTAGAACCTGTCGAAGATTGGAGTCGCCAGCGCGACACAGGCTGCGCCGACTGTATCGGCGGCGATCGCGACGCAGGAGGCCGATCATAACCAAGCCATGAGTGCGCCATCGCGACGTCATCAAATGCATCTTAGCCCGATTTCAGCGCGTGCTGTCGGCCCTTGCACATGACCCCAAAAAGTCGTTCATCGAGAGAATCTAGACCATGATACCCGGGTCATCACAAGATGCGCGAATCAGCGTGACAATTTGCGCCAAGCTGCCACCGTCCAGCGACGTCAGCAATCCTCTTGGTCAACTGGTGATATCCTGGCTGATCATGAGCCGAACCAAACTTGTCGCGCTGCTCTGCCTTAGTGTGCTGTTCGTGGTGTTGGGACTGTGGATCGCGATCTCTGGCGATGTCCGACTTGGGCTCGGTTGTGTGTTCTTCTTTGGCGGTGGACTGGCGGTGTTTTCGATCCAACTGGCCGATGCGAACCGAGAACAGACCTCTGCGCAGCTCGATGGAACCGTCCGCTTGCCAGCCAGCGTCCCCCTCCGCGATGATCCGAAGCGATTCATCATGGGACTATCGCTGATTCTGCTGGCCGGGATGGGATCGATTCTGGTAGGCAGTGATCGTCAGCCGATGCTGGTTCCGCTCGGTCTATTGCTATTGGGGGTAGGTGTGGTCGTGGGAATCCTGCGGTCGCTCGGTTACCTGTCTTCGATGATCATGTTTGCCCCTGATGGCATTCACCTGATCCAGAAACGACAGCGCTATGTGATTCCGTTTGAGCAAATCGTTCGGGCGGAGTCCGCAGAGTGGAACGGTCACCTGCTGGTGATGATCTGGCCGCAGTCCTTGGATGCAGTGGCAGCCACCGTCGCTCCCAGCAGCCGGAGAGAGACACTCCTACGAGCCATGAAGAAGTCACAAGAGTGGATGGGAGCACCGCTGGTGATTTGGCCACAGCGCTTCGCACTAGAGGGGGGACTGCTGTTGCGGGCACTCGAGCGCTACATCCAAGAACCGAGCACACGCGCAGAGCTGGCACCACAAGGGAGTCTGAATCCGTAATCACCGTTCGGGAAAGAGCACTGGAGGACGGCGCTCACTTCGCGCTGCGTGACATCCCTCTGAAAATCTGCGCGATGCCATAGATCACCGCCCCATACGCGAGCACGAAGCGTCCGCCACCAGCGGAAGACGCCAGGGTGTAGCTGGCAATCGTAACGACCAATCCACCAACGAGCCAAATGGCACCGCTTACCATCATCCGCTGACCACTCTGTGCATCACTGTCGTGAGTTGCAGACTCCGCAACCTCGGTGGCAGCCGCGTCTCCTTGCAGGGTGGCCAGATCACGTGCAGCCCGCGCAAGAACGTAGATCAGGAGTCCGGTTGCCGCCAAGGTGAACGGCTGACGAATCGCAAGGAAGGCCCAGGCGTTCTCGCGAATCCAGCCGTGAAACGGCGACCTATACAGCAGCAAGACCGCGATTTCGACAAAAACAAGGAGTCCCAGTACGCCGCCCATCGCCAGGTCAAAGCGGCGACCGGAGCGACGAGCCAGTGCCACAAGAAGCATAGCATCCCCCACCAGCAGCAGCGCAAAAGTACCCATCATCCCGATGTTGCCACCGACCAGTCGATACGCGGAATCCGGCGCGATCAGGTACCCCACAGATACAAGCAGACTCAGTCCCCGCAGCAGCACTGCCAACAGTGCCGGCGTTGCAGCAGAGGTAACCAGTGAGCTGCGGTAGAATCCATAGAGTCCGTACACAAAGGCTGCGTAACCAAGCAGAGACATCACATGCAACGTGGTACGCGGCAGGCTTAACGCGGCTATCGCCGTCGAGCCATTCCCCGAGGTGAGCTGCGCCAAGATGTAAGTCTGCAAGATCCCGGACATAACGCCGATGATCATGGTCGCGACCGTAGCAAAGAGCAGAACCCGCACGCTCCCCGCAGCTTCACGGTTTGAGATGGCTGATGTACTCATGCATCAGATCGTACACGAGAATCACATTCAAAAACTACTGCCGCCTGCCCTGCCCCGACTGCGGCTCACGCAGGCCGCGACCGCTTCCGCCGATACACCGACCATTTCCCCGCTGTGGCGAGCAACTCGACCCGATCGGCAAACGGGCCAAATAACAGCGGCTGCGGAGGCGCAGCATGCGTCAAAAAGTAGTCGTAGTAGGCGACCGATTCTGCAATGGGAAAGAACTCGGGCTTCCAGTGATCAACAGGCGGAGGAGCCTTGGCACCCGGTCGTCGTTTACAGGGAGAACCCGGTGCTTCGCAAAACACAATCGGCACCAGACTCTGCGCAGAGCGACGTTCAATGGGATAGTAAGCAGGAAGGTTCACCAGCATCGCACCAGCCGACAACGTCCGCGAGCTCTTGTCACCATAGACCAGGCCGAGGGTCTTACCGCCCGGTGGCATCGCATCCAGCACTGTCGCAAAGTCCGCAAGCTCTCTATCAAAACGGTGATACTCAATCGAGAGCGTGACTCCATACAGACAAGATGGTCCCACTGATAGAAGTGTCAGCCATCGCAGCCACGATTTCGGACAGCGACAGAGCGCCTGCGGAATGAATGGGAAGGCCAGCACCGCAGCCACGATGGCAAAGCGCGGAAAAATAGTCTGGAACTCTGGGATGTGATGCGGGAGTCCCAAGTATGCGCCGAGTGCAAGCAGCCCAGGCAACCACCGTGCCCATCGGGTCAGTCGATGATCGGGGGTTCTCTGTCCCTCGCGATGTTCGATAAGGACGCCCAGTCCGACGTACACGCCAAGTGAGAGCAAGAATACGTTTGCCATCACCTGATCGCTCCTGTCCATAAAACCGCGCAGCAGATGCACCTGAAACAGATACAGTCGATGCAGCGGATCGCTCAGATATTGCAGCGGCGTATGGAGTTCGTGGACCCTTGCGTACCAGAATTCCTTCACGACATACAGAAGGTTCTTGGTCGGCGCTTTGGCGGCAGACTGAAAGATGCCTGCTGACTGCCACAAACCCAACAGCAGCACAGAGGGCAAAACGGCAAAAACAGCGACCATTCGACGCCGCCATGGGAAGCAGGACAGTAGCAACAGACACGACGTCAAGACCAGCGCCAAACCATAGGTTTGGATATGGCTCAAGTACAGAAGGACTGCCAGCCCAGCAAGATATGGAACATCTTTGCGCAGCAACTGCTCTCGAGCTAGCACCAAGATCACCTGGGCTACAAAAAGTACCAGAATCGGAATCGAACACGCAAAGCTCACAAACCCATAGTGAAGCGGCATATTATAGGCTAGAGGGAAGGCAATCAGCGACGGCAATCTGCTACTTCCATAGCTTTTCAAGAGTCGCGCACAGGCCAGCGGCAGCAGCGCAATCATGCCGCCCATCAAGACCCGATGGGCGAGCTGAATCGGCATCCACTTCGCAAGCTGAGTCAGCAGGAAGTAGTACGCAAAGTATCCCGAAGGAGTGAACTGGGTCTGGTAGATTTCGTGCTGCGGAGAGCCAACCTGCCCGGCTTTTAGGAGCGCATCGACCAACGACAAGTGCAGCGGCAGATCCAGACCAGGCAGAAAGCGCGTCACAAACAGCGGTAGCAGATACAGCGGAAGAAGCAGCAGATAGCCCAGCCATAGCCACTGTCCTTCGGCAAGCGGTTGCCCGCTCGGAGGCCAACAGCGCACGCAGCGTTTCACCGACTCGAACATCGCGCCTCTCATATCACGATTCGAGTCGATTGAAGCCAAGTTGCTATGAATGACTCAGCAGCATCCTCACGATTCGGTACGCGGTGTGCGCGGGCAGCAGGAACACCACCGCCAGTCGAAGACCCAGCAAAAGGAGTCCCAGGATTACGATTCCGATGCTCACCGAACCTTCCGGAGTGACCAGTCCGCCATCCTCGCTCAGCGACCCAAACAGCGTATGCAAAAGCAGATAGCAAACCATCACGATCGCCGGGGTCCGTAGCACAAGGGCATAGGAACGAAGCACGGAACTCATGGTGCGACCTCGGGACCGGAGGTAAGAAACGCCAGGAGGAGTGCGTTCCCGATCGGACCTCCGGTGGTGAAGCGTGTTCGTCCCGCGCTGCTGAACGGCATGCCAAACAAGTGCGTGGTGCGATAAATTCGCTCGAAGGAGTCCTCTTTTCCAAAGGCTCGGGCTGGTGCAAGCGCAAAGCCGGTAGCGGACACTGAAACCCCAAAGATCACGGGCCCGCTGTCAACGTCTCCGCGTCCATGGTGTCCACTGGCGTATTCACGAATTGCGCCGAAACCAAAGAACGTCGACTCATGTTTGAACAAGCCATCGGCCAGAAGCTGCGCCGTACGACGATCGGCAAATCCCGCAAAGTACGCGGCAAGTCCGGTTCCAGAGCCGCGTGGCGCATCATGAGGCTTCCCAGAGCTGGCCCCCATCCGCTGGATGACCAGGCCACTTGCAGCGTCGATCTGAACCCGCTTCACTCGCTCGGCCCAGTGGGCCAGGACTCTGTGATGACTCACTCCGGTGACCCGGCCGTGTACGGCAATCGCCGCCGCAACTGCGGCCACATCGGTGGGATACGCTTCGCCCGGATAGGTATCAATGAGACCCGTGGCAGAGGCGAGTAGTCGACGTTCATACGCAGCGATCAGCGCGTCATGCCGATCCGCAATCGACTTCGGAAAGTTCGGGTCGAGCAGCCGAGCCATTCCCACTGCGAGCGCAGCGTAGCTCAGGTAGGCGTGTCCGTGCGTCCCATCCAAGCTCTCCAGCGCATCTTCCCCATGCCACGCACGAGTACCAAAGTCACGCATCTCCGGCAGAAAGCTCTTCTGCGCGGCACGGCTCAGCATCGGCACATATCGTTCCTTCCACTCAGGATGGGCCAGACAGAGCTGCGCCAGTCCCAGCGCTGTCATCTGATGTGTAACCAGAGCCCACTCACCGGCAAAGCGATTTTTCGTGGATTTGTGGCGAGCCACATCATCGCGCAGCTCGAACGCAATCAGCTCTTGGGCGAGCAAGGCTTGCAGGACGGGATCACCGCGCAGCCAACGATTGGCGTCGCGACCACACAGCAGTGGGGGCAGAATTCGCGCAATCAGCAGCGCGACCAGCAGAGGAAGGAACAATCGGCGAAGGTTCACAAAGCACCGGGCTCTCAGGGCTGATAGGGGGGGAGTTCGAAGGCTCCGCTGAAGTAGATTCCGACTTTTCGGTTCGACTCCGTTCCTGCGAGTCCGCAGTTCGCGACAGTGCCATACACCAGCCCCGTGAGGTCGGTATAGGCGCAGAAGTTTTCGGCGACATTGTGCATACGAACCGGAAAGTTCGCATCGGTGCCACCTTGTGTGTACGCCTCCAGCTTCCACTGTTGTTTGCTGGTGCCATCGCAGGGGTCGGTGACCAGGGTCCACGGCCCAGCCAACACTCCGGACTGACTCAAGCACTCACCATTCGCGAGGTTGCGGAAGCCAAACGAGGTACCGTCTGGGAACATCCGCCACTGCTGACGGGGATCCGTCGGCTCGCAGGTGCTGGTCGATTCGACCTTCTTGTTCCCCAGGATCAGGCAGCGGTTTCCCACCTTGAAGCGAAGAAGGACAAAGGCCGGATCGGTGTCGCAGACATCACCGATGCCATCGCGGTCCCGGTCAGACTGGTCGGTATTGGCCAGCATGGGGCAGTTGTCATCGGCATCCGCGATTCCATCGGTATCGGTGTCCGGCTTTTTGCAGGTGCCGGCGGACGCTACGGGGCAGATGCCGCCGTGACAACTCCACGCCGGAAAGTCGTACGCAATCGCCGCTTTGCCCGGTGCGCACACCTTTCCGTCCAGCGGGTCGGTCGCACATGCGGCGTCGATGCTACCGCCGCTGCGCATCTTGTCGCCCAGGACAATCCGCGAGGTGGCGCTGCCGGTGAAATCGCCTGCAACGGTAACAGTTCCGCCTTCGTTGCCGTTGCCGTTGAAGTCGGTGTCCTGGACCAACTTACCCGTCACCACCAGGTTGATCTTTCTCCGGACCTTGATGCCCCCTTGGTCCACATCCAGGGTGACGGAATGCGCGCAGGCGTCGTAGGTGAACGAGCTGATGGCGCGGAAGCCATTTAGGCCGACATCCCAGTTGACCTGCCCGGAATCGCACTGCGCTGACCACTTCCCGGTGCCCGATGGATTCTGGCATCCGTTCATCAGGCACTTGACCTCTTCTGTCCACAGGGCGAATGCGTGCGCCATCTCTTGGTTGGGCCACGGCACGACCGGAGCACAGCTCGACTTGCAGGCCTCGCTCTCAACCAGATAGTTGGCTTCGTCGGTGCCCTTCGACCAGGCGATGCGGATGAGATTGAATCCGCAAGCAGGTACCGCAATCTGGCGGCTGGCATCGAGTTTGTTCGCGCAGTTGCCGCCGTTAAAGTCCGGCACGGTGCCGTCGGTGGAAAAGCAGACCACCGGCTCATCGTCGAGATTGATGACCCTGATCAACGAGTTGACTGCGGGCAGCGTGGTGGCGCTGGGCGGGTCGAAGTGGGGAACTGCGGCATCGAGGCCCTCGCTGCTGCAGCTTACGAGCCAACAGGTGATAAGGAGAGGAGCGAACCAACTACGCATCGGCAAACTCTATCGTCAATCAAAGCGCACCACTCTGAAAAAAAGGATTCCCTGGAATTGCCGCGAGATGAGCACCGGTGCGCTTGCGGGCACCCGGCAGAGTCCCTTTCCTTTTGTCCGTTCCTTCTGCAAGATGGACGGCCATGATGCCAGCTTGGCGGTATATCGGGGCGCACCGTTATTACGTCGAGGGCAACCTGTTCGTCATGGAACTGAACGGGGCCGTGACGCTCCAAGAGATGACGGAGCTCTTGCTGCCACAGGAAGCCCTGCTTGAGCAGTACGAGCGGGTGCTCACCCTGGCCGTCTCCAACCAGGACCAGATTCCTTCGTCGGACATCCGCAAGTTCCTGGCACAGCGCGGTCAGCGAGTGGACATCGACCGACTGCATGTTGTCGCCGTGATCAAGAGCCAGCTTCAGCTAACCATCCTCCGCTTGATCGAGCGAGCCACCGCGCTGCTCGCCAAGACTCAGCTTCATAACACCTTCGT
>CALLYL010000834.1 GCA_937859535.1 uncultured Myxococcales bacterium | reverse complement strand
GAGCTATAGCCCAGATGGTGAAAAACTGCTGACGCTATGTGCCGATGGAACAGCGCGGGTGTGGAGCGTAAGCAGTGGTGAGTTGTTGATCCAGTTGGTCGGTCACCAGGATGCGATCGAGGCCGGAGTTTGGAGTCGTGATGGCCGGCTGATCGCGACGGCTTCTGATGACCAGACAGCGCGGCTGTTTGACGCTCAAACCGGCAAGCAACTGACAGTCTTGACTGGACCCAAACTAGCCGTCATGGGAGTGGCATTTGCACCTGATTGTCAGCGCCTTTACACCGCGTACGAGGACGGCTCGATCTCGGTCTTTTCTAAGGAAGATAAGGGTAGGTGGTCCCGCACTCCTCTCATTGATTCGGAGACCTCACTGACTGCGCTCGCGATTAGTGCGGATGGTACGCAACTCGCAACGGGGACAGCGGATGCACGCGTGCGTGTCTACGACTTGAACAATCTCGAAGATCCGATGGAACTGGCGGGACACGGAGATCAGGTTTCAATGGTCGCATTTGGTCCAAATGGAGACCACTTGGTGTCTAGTTCCCACGATCGTACTGCGTGGCTGTGGAGTCTGCGGTCCGAGCGTCCCCCCTGTTTGCTGAGGGGTCACCGGCTGTCGGTTCAGTCCGCATCATTTAGTCGGGATGGCCGACAGATTGTGACCGCTTGTTCGGATGGACGTGCACGGATCTGGGATGCAACCCGTGCTGGGCTTGATCATCCCAAACGGATCACGCCCAGCGTGCCGCTCCCAGATGGACTCCTGTACCGAACAGAGCACTTGCAGCCAAAGCGTTCCGGCCTACACAGCAGCGATGGCCAGCATCACGTTACGATGAGTAGTGCCAGCAGTGTTCAGGTCACTCCAGCCGGTGAACACGGGATGCCATTTCTCATTGAGGCAGGACCAGACTCGATCACGGGAATTCAATTCTCTCCGAATGGCGAGCGACTAATCCTTACCGCAGAGAATCGCATCTTGGTGTGCGATTTGCATACGCGTTCGCTGCGCTGGTTGGAGGGGCATACCTACAAGATCAGTTGTTTCGCGGTTAGTCCGAATAGCGAGTGGTTGATCACGGGAGCAGAAGACTGGACGGCCCGAATTTGGTCCCTGGTTCGAGTCGAAGAGCCGCGAGTGTTGTCCGGTCACGATGCGACGCCGGTTCTGGTACTGTTTGATTCTCAGTCCAGGTGGGCGTTGACTGTTGAACTGGATGGTGCAACCCGAATCTGGCCGGAATCTGGGCCTCCCATCAGTTTGCTATCGAACAGTCGGCTCGATCACACGGTGGCCATCACTCCTGATTGGAAGAAGCTCGTGACTCAAGTTGCGTCAGATAGGGACGCTCCGCTCTATCTGTGGGATCTGGAACTGGACCCCATGGCTGTGCAACAGAAACTCCGCAGCGCGAACAAATTGGTTCTGTCCGAAGAGGAATATCTGATGCTGTACGTAAAGCCGCAGCGTCCGATGCCCCGAGGCCCCCGCAATTCTTGACGAAGATTTCGCAGAGGTCTTTCGGGGGAGAGCTTAGCCTGGCGGAGGAGTGCAGCAACCAGTGAGGCAATACCAGCCGTTTTGGCACGGAGCACAACCGGGCAGACCGCACGGTTGATTGTTGGTACAGAGGGACGGCGGGCAGAGAGAAGGGTCGCTCCCTCCACTACTAGCTAGATCGGCACCGGCTAGATCTTTCGGGGGCTGACCGGCCATGTCTGCGGGCGGCGGAAAGCAATCAGGCGGTAGCGTATCTTTGCCAATGCAGAGCTGGCAGCGGCCACATGATTTTTCGCAGGAAGCCACCATTTGACAGGGATGGCATTTGGCTGGATCTGCAACATCCTTGGTCGTGCAAGTTGCGGCTCCGTTGGTGTCATAGGAGCCGAGCCAAATTCCAGTCTTGGTGCCATCGGTGTTGACCTTGGCTTGCGGGCCTAGGAAGCAGCAGCCAAAGCAATCACAGCCATTTGGAGTGAGTGGTCCACAGTAGCTCTTACAGGTTGCGGACTGGGTCTGCTGCGCCGTGGTGCAGGTGAGTCCACCACCAACACCCATGGTTGGAGAGTACGCACACGCCGTTTCGGGTGACGGATTTCCTGCGACCTTGGTTGGATCGCAGCCGTGGTCCCAGTAGCAGTTGTCATTGCCCTGGCCTGTGTCTGCGTCAAAGTAACAGTCCATCTTGCACTTGGTATTGTTGCCACCAGGAATTGCAGGATCGAGTCCATTTTCGCTGTTGTCGCATGGGCCTAAGCAGTCCGGATCATCGCTATCAATACGTCCGTCACCATCATCATCGGTGCAGTTGCCGCACTGATAGGTCTTACCTTGACAAGTGGCCGGAAAGCACAGTCGAGAACCACCGTCACCGGTCTGGACGAGCACAGCGCCGTCAGGAATGGGTCGCAGATCCGCACCACTCCCGCCTCCGTCATCAAGCAGGCTCAGGTCGTCTGTTCCAACGGCTAGGTCATCTGAGCCACTGGTGGCAGTGTCGTTACATGCGACCACTGCGGCGGTTACGCAGGAAAGAGCAATCGTGGCTAGATAGAGGAATCTGGATGAGGTTCGTTTGGTCATGGATGGTTCTTACAGCAAAGATCGATCCAGCATCACTGATCGGTCATATCTCTCGACAGAGACTGGAAGGACGGGTTCCGAACGCCACGACTTTTGTACCAAACGGTACAGACCTTCGTACTGAATGGTACGTGGCAAAAGGAGCACGACTTGTGCAGCGTTCACGGTGCTGTCAGAACGCGAGCCGATCGGTCACACTCATCAAGATGGCTTCCTGCGGAATCACTCCTGTAGGAAGCCACAGCCAATCAAAGAGGGGAAGAGACATGACCAGGAAACGACTCGGTATCAGGGCCAACAAGCACGGTATTGCCATCGGTGGATTGCTCCTGCTCTTCATCGGGTGCAACCAGGATCTGGGTGGAGCGGATATGGAGTCCGCACCAGACATGGTCACTCCTGTTGATATGACCATCACACTCAAAGGGAGCTGCGATCTGCGCAAGACATCACCGGCGAGTCAGGAGTGCCGCGACTATGAATCCACATCGACGCAGTTCATTTCGACCTACAAAGGAACGTGTACGAGTGCCGCAGCGTGGCTAGATTCGTTCTGCAATCATACGGGTGCTCTGGGTGGATGCCGAACCAACATTCCTAACTTGGGTGGCGGAACGTTGACTCAGTGGTACTTCACGCAGTCAGGCATCATGAATCAAGCGGATGTTCAGGCGAAGTGCGCTGCGGGCGGACAGACCTTTGTTGCTCCGTAAAGAGTGAGGATTGGCTGCCCCTACTTTGGGGCCGCGCAAACGACATGGCGCGTGACTTCGCCATTCCCACACACCATCCCTTCGGCAGCGCGGCGGCCACTTTCTCGGCGGCCATTTTGTTGCGCAGAGTCAGCCTGATAACATCCTATTTACTGCTGCCGGGGCTGTGAAGCTCACTGACTTTGGGATCGTGAAGACCATGCAGGATGATCCCGAACTCACGGCTTCGGGTCAGTTGGTGGGGACTCCGCTCTACATGAGTCCAGAGCAGAGCGTGGGTTCTGATGGGGTGGATGTTCGCAGTGATCTATACTCGCTTGGGGCTTCCTACTATGCGCTGTTGACCGGCCGCCCTCCGTTTGCCGGGGCGAGTATTCTGGAAATCCTGGTGAACCTGCGCACGACCTCACCCATCGATCCACGTGAGTATGTTCCAGAGATTCCTGAAGCGTGCGTGAAGGTGCTCAAGCGAGCACTGGCCAAGAAGCAAGAGCGACGCTATCAGAGCGCGGCGGATATGCTGATCGAGCTGGAATCCATCCTCGATAGTGTGCCACGGCGTCAGCAGTCGATCTTTCAAATGGAGCGGGCGCTTCCGCAGCCACGTTTGGTGGGAGAGGCCCCGGTTCATGCGCAAGGAGCGACTCTGGATGGCGGCGATGCTCGACCCGGCACGCTAGAACGCGCCTTTGCTGATTCGGTCCCTGGAGAATATCGTGCGGTATCGGTCTCGCGACGAACATTTCTGATTGGCGGTGCGCTGAGTCTGTTCGGTGCGGGAGCGGCAGGTTACTTTGCGGTTCGCAATCGCTCGAATCGGACTCTGTCACAGACAGCTACACCGGGTACAGAGCCGGAGCGAGTGGTCTCTGTGCCTGCGAAAAAGTCATCGCTCAAAGTCGGCGTGCTTCATTCCATGTCCGGTCCGCTGGCGGTGAGTGAACGACCACTGGCGGATGCTTCCTTGCTGGCGATTGAGGAGATCAATGCAGGCGGAGGACTCCTTGGCAGAAGCCTGGAACCGATTCTGCTCGATGGGAAATCTGAAGTCACAAGCGACTCTGCCTTTTCGCGTGCAGCAAACCGGATGCTGACTGAAGACAAAGTGGCCGTGGTGTTTGGCGGCTTTGGATCAGGTGGCCGTAAAGCCATCAAGCCTTTCTTTGAGGAGCTGGGCGGTCTGCTGTTCTATCCCGCTTCCTATGAGGGGCTCGAAGAGTCTCCCAATATCATCTATACCGGTGCAACTCCCAACCAGTTTGTCTTTCCGGCGCTGCAGTGGTTTGAAAAGCAGAGCGGAAAGAAGCGCATTGTTCTGGTCGGGACCGATGGGCTCCGTCCGCGTGCGATCGAAGCGTTGATCGAATCGGAACTGCGACAAAAGAAGGACTGGAATCTGGTCTCCTCGTACTTTTCCGTTGTGGGTGACTTTGAGTATTCTGCGGTGATAAAGCAGATCAAAAAGCTCAAACCAGAATTGATTTTGAATGTCCTGGTCGGGGACTCTAGCGTCGCGTTTTTGAAGCAACTGCGCGATGCCG
>CALLYL010000833.1 GCA_937859535.1 uncultured Myxococcales bacterium | reverse complement strand
CTGTTGCAGTTGCCGTCGAAGCTCACCCAGCTCGTCACTCGATCCATCCAGCTCCGTGTGAATCTGACGAAGCTGTTCTCGCAAAAAGTGCTCTCGCTGCGCACGACTGAGCGAGTCCTTGGTGCGAGCACGAATGCCTTCTTGGAGCTGCAGTAGCTCCACTTCTCGACGCAGTTGAGCGGCCAGCTTGAAGAGTCGCTCCGGGCCATTTCTGAGGCTGAGCAGCGATTGGGCTTGCTCGACGGGCAAATGCAGGCTTGCCGCAATCAGATCCGCAAACCGACCGGGCTCACTCTCATCGCACTCGGCAAGCAAGGGCAACAGGTCTTGACTCCGCAGTTTGCCTTCCCGAAGCAGGCGCTCCAGATCCTCGCGAGCCTGCCGCTGCAGTGCCGCAGCTTCCGCTTGGACCGCCAACACCGACAACGCTGGCATCGCCGGAAGACCGAACTCGCTTGCTCGGCTTTGCAGGTCCTCTTCGTCGCTACGCAGCGTCACCGTGGCCCGAAGTCCACCGTCCTGCGTCGTCAGTGACTGAATCTCGGCACGCCGCAGCCCCTGTACCCACACCTTAAGGCGCCCGTCCGCAAGCGAGACGCTACGAACAATGGTGGCGACGGTGCCAACCTCCCATAGCGACTCAATCTGGCTCGGATCTTCGTCCTCGGCTCGCCGCTGTAGACAAACCAGAAGCAGCTTGTCAGCGGTCGCTCCGGCCAAGGTCACCGCCTGCATGGACAGCTCACGACCGACGAGCAGCGGCGCTTGCATAAACGGAAACAGCACCAGGTCGCGAGTCGGCAGCACCGGCAGTTCCAGCGACTCGGGGAGCGCAGGCCGATCCACATGGAGGTGATCGTCGTCATTCTCAGCAAGCCGATTGGGCATACAGACTCCGCATCGATTCCGGCAGGGAAAGGTGTGTACAGGGCGTTGAGGCTTGGAACGGCGATGGTAGCGATTGCTCACATATCCGCAAAATCTCTCGTCATTTTCGCCCGAGTGACCCTCACAAAAGGTCGTCAACCGAGGGCCTGCGCGGGGAAGCACACCCGCACGCAGAAACGCCCACACCATGGCACAAGACTCACCCTGGAAAAGGCTGGAATGTCCTTGAAAGGATGTGCGAAAATGATCCCATGCAAGTCGGTTCGTCCGCATCGCTGGACGGTCTCTGTGACCGGCTTCTGCGCTCTACCGCAGCGTGCAAGGTGCTTATCTGCACGATTGAGGGCGCAGTAGTTGCACACGCTGGCGAGCAAAACATCCTACGCGGTACGCTCTCGAATGAAATCGCAGAGCTTGCGGCGGATATGATCATCGAGACGCAGCAAGCCAGTCATTTGGAGATTCCCGTCGAGGATCGCTATGTGACATTGGCTGTCCCCAAAGACAACCCGGACCTCGGAGCGCTTCAGCTTGGGGCCGCACCGCTCGGTCATCGTGCGCTGCTACTCGTCCTGTTCCCAGAGCACGTGGATGCTGGACAGGTTCGAGTGCGCGTGCGACGGGTGAGGCCACAAATTCTGCGCCTGCTAAGCAGCCCGACGGCACCACCCAGCTAGCCGCCCTCGCCGACAACGTAGCACACTGAACTGTTCACTTACCGTTCGGTGCTGGCGGCAGCCCAGTGTGCTGGGTGAGCGCCGCTCCTCGCTTCATGTTTGGCGATGGCTTCCCAACGCTCCGCTTGCCTTCGCGCTCCATTCCAGTTCCTGCGGGCTGCCAGCTTGGGACCAGGTGATGCTTGCCACTCCCAATCAGATCCTCCCTGCCCATGCGTCGGAGTGCTTCGCGCAAAATCGGCCAGTTGTTGGCATCGTGATAGCGCAGAAACGCCTTGTGAAGACGTCTCTGTTCCATGCTCTTTACCACGGGCACAGACTGGTCCATCTTCAGCGGACGGAGCGGATTTTTACCGGTGTGATACATCGCAGTTGCCGTCGCCATCGGCGAAGGAAGGAACGCCTGCACTTGATCCGGACGGAATCCGTTCTTCTTCAGCCACAGCGCCAAGTTCAGCATGTCTTCATCAGTCGTTCCGGGATGCGCGGCAATGAAATACGGAATCAGGTACTGCTCTTTGCCTGCTTCTTGGGAGTACCGATCAAACAGCGCTTTGAAGCGATCGTACGACCCAATTCCCGGCTTCATCATGTGGGAAAGGGGACCGTCCTCTGTATGTTCGGGAGCGATCTTCAGATAGCCGCCGGTGTGATGCTGGGCCAGCTCTTTGATCCACTCTGGAGAGCGCACCGCCAGATCGTAACGAACTCCCGAGGCGATGAAAATCCGCTTCACTCCGGGAATCGCCCGCGCCTTCTTATACAGTCGCACGAGCGGAGCGTGATCAGTTCCCAAGTTGTTGCAGATATCAGGATAGACACAGGAAGGGAGCCGACATGCAGCCTCGATTTCCCGGCTCTTGCAAGACATCCGATACATATTCGCGGTTGGCCCGCCCAGGTCGCTGATGATTCCCGTGAAGCCCGGCGTCTTGTCACGAATGTGCTCGATCTCGCGCAGAATCGAAGTCTCGGAACGACTCTGGATGATCCGTCCTTCATGTTCGGTGATCGAACAGAAACTACAACCACCGAAGCAGCCACGCATGATCGTCACCGAATACTTGATCATCTCGTACGCAGGAATCTTCATCCCTTCGTAACGGGGGTGCGGAATCCGCTGAAACGGCAGTTCATACAGCGCATCCATCTCGGCAGTGGTCAGCGGAATCGGTGGTGGATTGATCCAAATATCGATCCGACCATGCTTTTGCACCAGCGCCCGTGCGTTCCCTGGATTGGCTTCCCGATGCAAGATGCGTGAAGCATGAGCATACAGGACGGGATCAGCGCTCACAGCCTCGAAGCTTGGTAGACGAATCACCTGCTCTGCTCGCGAGGTTTTGCGCGTAGAAATCTGAACTAACGGAGCCTGGGCAGAGGCTTCTCCGGTACCACACGGAGCCTCCTTCCGCGCTTCCTCCATCGCATAGGGATCGGGCTTGGGATCGATGCGACCGGGCTTATCAATGCGCGTGGAATCGATCTCGGTAAACCCGGAAGGAGTGAGCTGCGCAAACGCAGTGCCACGCAATTCACGGATCTCGGAGATGTCCTTTCCAGCGGCCAAGCGATGCGCGATCTCGACGATGGCGCGCTCTGCATTGCCGTATACAAGCAAATCCGCTGCCGCATCCACCAAGACCGAGCGCCGAACTTTGTCCGACCAGTAGTCATAGTGAGCGATGCGGCGCAGGCTGGCTTCAATGCCACCGATCACCACCGGTATTCCAGGGAACGCTTCGCGACAGCGCTTGGTGTAGACCATCACCGACCGATCGGGACGAAGTCCACCGGCCCCATTTGGGGAGT
>CALLYL010000832.1 GCA_937859535.1 uncultured Myxococcales bacterium | reverse complement strand
AAGTAGGAAGTGCATAGTTGGGGGTGCGGACGCTTCTTTACTTATTCATGCTGTCAAGCCTATGCTTTGCCTGTAGTCGAGTAGGCATTAACGCATCCTGCAGGCTGGCCAAACAGGATGAAACACGGTCGCGGAATCGCACAGAGCACAGCGTCGCCGCCGGCAAGGAGCCCCTTGTGCGGTTCCCAGGCTGCGGCGCCCACCGATAGAACTGAGACGTCAATGCTTAGGCAGTGTCTCAGACGCAGCGCGCACCGAAGGAACCAGGAAGAGTCAGGAGGTTAAGGGAGATTCGGAAGTCTGGATCCGAGGAGAATTGCAGCGGCAGTTTACACCACTTGACAAGACGTGACCGGAGTTGATTGCTAAAACCGGAATAGTCAAAGCGATCCCTACACCAAAAGAAGTGATGTCCGACGTGTCTTGGGCCAGGTTGTACCCGGTGATCATCAGTATGCCCGAGCTTTAGGTGATCGCCGCCGCTGGTTCTCGATTGAATCACAGTCCAACGAAGAGAGGGGTCTTCTTGGAAAACGAACCTAATGTGTATGCCGAAGGCGCCATCACCTGGGCAGTTGATAAGCTCGGCATCACCGACTATGCGTTTTTGTGCTATCTGTTCGTTGAGGATGCTTACGAGCTTGGAAACAGCATCGTGCTTGACGGGCAGGGTTCGACGGCTAAGGAAGCAGCAGATGCGCACTGTGCGCGAGAGCATCGGGGCGTTCCACCGAGAGGTGCATACGTCTTTTACGATTGCTTGGGAACCTTCAATGGTGAGTACCGTAACTGGGGCCATGTTGGACTGTCTCTTGGTGATGGACAAGTCATCCATGCATGGAACCGAGTCCGCACCGACCACTACTTGGGCATTGAGGAGCTGACTCCTGGACCTGGGTTTGAGAAGCCGCAGTTCATTGGGTGGACTCCGGTGGCGACGATACTGCGTGGGATGACCGTAACCCGAGGGACCTCGGGCTGAGAGCATGGGCTGGAGCTAGGGCCAACAAGCGCGTCTGGCGATCGCCGCTGTCCGCTCCTTCAGCACTAGGGGGGAGTAGCCTTGAAAGCAGCACTGCTTGTACCTCGTGTCACCGCGGATCGCGCCGCGGATCTCCATCGCGCCGAACAGATGACGGTGGACGCTGCCACCTCGGGCGCCGAGCTCGTTCTGTTGCCGGAGGCTGTGCTCACGGGACTGATCAATAACGATGACCCGGCGCACGATCTTCCGCTCGGTCAGTCCGTTCCGGGCCCGGCAACGGAGAGACTCGGGGCTGTAGCTCATCTACACAGTCTATGGATTGGTTTTGGACTGATTGAGAGAGCCGGCGATTGTCTATATGACTCCGCCGTCCTGATCGCGCCGGACTGCTCCGTTGCCTTGAGGTATAGACGGAACCAACCACAATGGCACGGTATCGATGCGGACGCAGCCATCTACAGGCAGGGAACCTCCATCGAAGTCACCCGCACGCCCATCGGGAATGTCGGCTTTCTCATCTGCGGCGACCTTTTCGATGATGCCCTGGTTGCCCGCTTCAGAGCGTTCGGCCCTGACCTGCTCTTGTTCCCCTTCGCCCGGTGTTTTCCGGATGGCTCGGCAGATCAGGCTCGCTGGGATGCGGAGGAGATG
>CALLYL010000831.1 GCA_937859535.1 uncultured Myxococcales bacterium | reverse complement strand
GACCGTGGTTCACAGTGACTTACCGGCGACGATAAAACCTCCAGAAAATACTACTACAGACAGGTGCTCGTTCGCCTACAATGATGTGATGAGCTTCCTCAACGCCGACTATCGCAAGTGTCTGGATGCTTCGGAGCGCGTGTCGTGGAGTCTGGCAACGGTGGTTCCGACAGACGCACAGCTAGACTTCTCTCGTCCGTTTATGCCAGAGCCGATGTTTCTGGCGAAACGGATCGAAACCCTCACCGCAGATGAAAAGCTCAAGCTCAATCAGATCTTTGGGAGAGCGTACGGCTACCTGTTCTACTTTGTCGAAGCGTACATTGTCTCAGCCACCATGGAACATGCGCGTGCCGAGCTGTACGGTGACGAGGTTGCCCTGCGAGCGCTGCTGCGATTCACCGAGGAAGAGGTCAAGCACCAGCAGCTCTTCCTACGCTTCGGAGAGATCTTCGATCGTGACTTTGGCACCGCGTGCGGACTCACCGATTCCCCCCAAGAGGTGGCCAGTTACATTCTCAGCAAGAGTCCGATGGCGGTGCTGCTGGTGACGCTTCACCTGGAGATCATCACCCAAGCTCACTACGTCGATGCGATGAAGGACAACGGTGATGTCGAACCCCTGTTTGTGAGCCTGTTCAAGCATCACTGGCTCGAAGAAGCGCAGCACGCCAAGCTCGACGTACTGGAGCTGGAAAAACTCCGCGAAGGCGCGAGTCCCGAGCAGATTGCTCTGGCAGAACAAGAATACATCGAGATCCTTCATGCGTTTGCGGGTCTGCTCGGTAGACAAGCAGCTCTCGATGCAGGGAGTCTGGAGAGCGCTGTCGGCAGGACGTTAGACCCGGCGCTACGCGATGAGATCCAACATGCCCAGACCCGCAGCTACTACCGCGCCTTTTTGTGGTACGGACTGACGAACAGTCTGTTCCTTGAGTATCTTGCCGACCGCTTTCCGGCGCTTCTGGCTCAAACTTCGACTCTGGCTGCCCAGTTCGGAGAGGGGGGACTTTGATGGCCGCACACGCTCTGGCACAAGAACCAAGTCCTGTTGCGACGCTGAACCCGCTCACCGATACGACGCTGACGCGGCTCAAACGGGCGCTCGGTCCCCAAAAGGGTGAAGCCATGGCAGAGCTCATCCTTGGCAAGATGGGCCTCAAACAGCTTGCCAGTCCGCAAGATCTCTGCGACTTCGCAAACCATCTCATTCAGTATGGGGGCGTTGCGGAGGCCGTAGGCCGCTCGCTCAAAGTCATGGCCTTGCTACGAAGCGCCATCGATCGTCCGATCCCTATTCGATAGTCCTGCCGTTCACTACCGAGTGTCGCTTCAGAACGGGGATGTTGCCTCTGCGGCAGCGCTTGCGCTGGCCTGCACGGAGTAGCCCAGCGACCCTTCGTGGCCAGCGCATCGCACGAATGCCTTCCAAATAAGATATCTTTTATATTCCTACTATTTGAAGCCAATTCGGGTGGTTCTGATCGGTGTTGGTCGGACTGCGATGAGATTGCTCCAAGCACAGCCGTCGTTCGTGATACGGTAGTGCCAAGAATTCTCATGTCATCTTCAGTCCCTACAGGAAGTACGAACCACAGTCGTGGTCAAGAGCCTCTGCCAGAGCCCCGCGCACAGTCCGGACTGCGACGCCTTCACTCACCCCTGCCCTGGTCGCAACGGGCGACGCGATTGCTAGGTGACTGGATGGGCATCACCATCTTGTTCTTCCTGTGGATTGCGATGCTGGTCTTGGTGGCGCACAACGTAATCATTCCACGGACTTGCGCGCAGAGCTGGCCCCTGTGGGTACCGCTGCTTGGCGGCATGAAGTCGATGTTGGCAGCGACCGCCCCATCACGACCGGAGTGCCTGAGTGCCGCGCTCTCTGAATCTGCGGGCTCTGTCTGGCTGTCTCCGTCCACAACCGCGACGGCCGGGTCGAGCGACTCGATGACTACGTACATCATTCCGGAAGACGCACTCATCATTGCCACTGCGCTGTGGGCGGTAGCTGCCATGCCACTGCTGCTGTCATTCGGGGCCGCTCTCATCTCTAGGTGGCAGCAGTCGCCCCGAGCACGCCATCGCTTTCACGCGGAACCAGAGCGAGCGGACGGAGACTGGAGCGAGCGCGAACGAAGCTGGAAACGCGATGCCGCTGACAACATCTCGCGACTGTGGCTGATTGAGTCTCGCCACGCGGCACAAGCGCAGCACCGAATGATGCAGCACGCATGTCTGTACGGCTTTGCGACTTCCGCGATTTTTGCCTGGGGACTCCTTGCCAACAACAACGCTTCTTTGGCATGCCAAACTCGGATGATGGCGATTGCAGCCGCGAGTGCTGCCTTCACATCGTTTAGCGTGAGTTTCGGCAGACTCACGGTTCGGGCCTCGATTCGTGACACCAGTGCGCGCATGTTCGCCTATGCGCTGCGTGCACTCATCTTGTCGGTGGTCGCTGCGGTCCTGCTGCTGGCCGTGCTGTGGCATCACGGAACTTCGGTGGCTGCGCCTGCCTCTGACAGCATCCTACTTCTCAAGGACTCCGCAGTCCTCGCCGCGCAACCCTTCAAGGGGCCGACCAGCTACATGATGCTGGGTATGGTGGTCGCGCTCATCGGGGAAGGAGTCCTCAGCCAGCTCACGGCCCGTGCGGCTTCTGCGGTCAGTCTGCACGTGGCCCAGCGCAGCACGGATGGCACCAAGGAACTGGCAGCCATCGACGGACTGACCGAACAGGACATCCTACGTTTGGGTGAAGAAGGAATTGATTCGATCCACGCGTTGGCGCTGGCCTCCACTGCGTCACTGTACTTTGGTACTCCCTACACCCTACAACGGCTGTGCGACTGGCAGGATCAGGCTCTGCTCATTACCTATGTCGGCCTGGCCAAAGCCCAGATGTGTCGTGAAAAACTGATGGTCCGGGGGGCCATCGATCTGCAGCGCAAAGCGGACTTCTTGATGTGCGAGTCAACCCACCCGGTCGCCGGAGACAAGGAAGTCCAAAGCCGAGACAAGACCTTCGAGATCATCCGTAGCTCGCTGGGTTTTATCTCTGTCGAGCAAGCGCGTGAGTCACTGTTTCCGATGGCCAATGATGAGGTCATCCGCAGACTCCGCATCTATCATCGCGGCTCCGTTACCGAAGACCTCAGAGGGTAGAATCCCCCTCCGCTCCATACACCCTTCCGTGATACGATCCACGGTGCCTTCCTAACCTCGATCACCGAGAGATCCGCAGAGAGGTCTTGTCGATGGGTGTAAGAAATCTGATCGCGACGGTTTCGATTGTCCACGATGACCCACACGTAGCCGCAAAAGAGGCCGTGTTTGAGTTGACCGACCGACTGGGTCAGCCGCCCGCCATCGTGGTGCTGTTCTTTTCTGCCGAGTTTCCAGCCCAAGCGATTCGTGATGGGCTATGGAGCGAACTCGATCCAGCTACCACCGTCGTGGGTTGTTCTTCCTCTGCTGAGCTTGGACCGGATGGTGCGTTGACTCACTCGGTCACGGCGCTGGGAATGTGTCTGCCGGGATATCGTGCTCAAGCTCTGTCGGTTCCAGGTGGCCGAGACTCCTTTGCCATCGGACAGCAGCTAGTCGAGTCGGTACAGAGCCCCAAACCTGATCTCCTACTCCTATTTCCGGATGTCCTGACGGTCAATGCCACCCGACTCCTGCAAGGAATTCAGTCACGGCTAGGTGCCAAGTTTCCAGTGTTGGGTGGTGCGGCTGCCGATATGGGAACGTTCAAACAAGTCGAGCTGCTTCACGGCAAAGAGATCCTGCGATCCGGAGCGGTGGCGCTTGCGTTGTTTGGTCCCGTGACCCTCTCTGCTGCCGCATGTAGTGGTTACTCTCCGGTCTCTGTTCCGCTGCAAGCGACTCGGGTAGATAACGGCAATATTCTGATCGAACTCGACGGGAAGCCTGCTCTGACTACCTATCTGGAACAGCTCGGCCCGCGCAAAAGCGAGATGCCCGGAGTCACCATTGAGTATCCGATAGGAGTTGTATCACGCGTCAGCGGCAAGACCGAGGTACAGACCGAGCTGGTGCGTGCAGTGTTCGGAATCAATGAACAGAGAGAAGCACTCATCCTGGGTGGAGACATCCCCGAACGGGCGGAGCTTTGCATTCTGAGTGCGACCCGCAAAGACGTACTCATGGGTACACACACCGCCATTCAAACCGCGCTCACGGGTTTCGCCAACGCAGAACTTGCCCTTCTCTTTAACTGCGTTTCGCGCAAGGTGATTCTCGGGCCACGGTACAAAGAGGAGTATTCGGTGGTCGACTCTGTCCTACCGAAGTCACTGCCTCGCATTGGCTTTTACACCTTTGGCGAGCTGTCTCCGGTGGCGGCGATTACCCAGCATCACGAGTCGACCTTTACCATTGCGTTGGTCCACTTCGGCGCGGCCAAGTAGCGGAGTCCTAACGATGCGCTGTGAGAGCTGCTGTTTGGAAGATCCCACAAGTGATGCGCTCGACCTGGACGCCTTTTGTCGCAAGCTGTCGAGTTGTACGGAGTGCCCTCTCCTCCGATTGGATGCACCGATTCCGGCCACCGTCCTCATCAAACAGATCGAACGACTCAAGGAGTCCGCCAGACACAATCGCCAACAGCAGAATCGAATTCGCCAGCTCGAACATGCACAACGTGAGCTAGCGCTGGAGATCCAGCGATCCGATGAGCGCGTTGCCAAGCTAGAACAGACTCAGAAGGCAACCGCCCAAGCCGCAGACGAACAGTTCCAGGCCCAGATCGCGATGCTGGCCCGTCAGCAAGCGGCGATTTTGGAACTGGCAACACCGATCATTCAGGTGTGGGATGGCGTGCTTGTGTTACCGCTCATCGGTCAGCTCGACGACAATCGGATGCAGTCGCTCACCGAAAACCTGCTTGCCTCACTACAGCAGAAGCAGGCTCAGTTTGCGGTACTCGATTTGACCGGTATCTCGGACCTCAATGAGTCGTCGGCTCGACACCTGTACCGAGTGGCGTCGGCCGTACGATTGCTGGGTGCGGAGGCACTTTTGTGTGGCATGCGCGCCCAGGTGGTTCGAATTGTGACCAGCCTCGGTGTCGATCTGGGGTCACTATCGGTGACAAGAACCCTTCAGGATGCACTCCGCCGCTGCATCACCAAGACGCGACTGACCCCGAGTACATGAAGGCTGTGCGCAGATGGATGTCATCCTGGTATAACTGCAAGCTGTGCGCATGAGTCGCTGGCTTTCGGTGTTGTCGCTGTCCGCGCTGCTCTGGACTCCTTCGGTCCGGGCATCGGATCTGTACGGTGGAGGCAGCGATCTTCCGGAAGAGCTGCGCTCGCTGCTGTCGGCCAGTGATCCCTCGCGCCGACGCCAGGGGGTCGAGCGCTTGCAGTCGTTACCGGTGCGCCTCGCGACTCCGTACCTGCTGCAGCGACTACAAGATGGGGACTCAGCGGTACGGGCAAGGGCAGCCCAAGCCCTCGGTCCGACGGCAAACGTGGCAGCGACCACCGCTCTCCTCGATGGAATGAGCGACTCCGACAGCACGGTACGGGCGGCGTGTGCGGAGGCCTTGGGTCAGTACGGCGCGCTCCCGAAGACCGAACAGCAGCGGGCGGTGACGCTACTGGCCCGAGCGATGGGAGACACTCAGTTCGAGGTCCGCCAAGAAGCCCTGCGTGCCACCGAGCGACTCCTCACAGCCCAGGTCTTTCAGCTTTCCGAGCTGCCGCTCCTACTCGGTCCGGTGCTGCTCCGTGCCGAAGACGAGAACGTCGGGGTTCGTCGTAGTGCACTGGCCGTACTCGGACGACTCAGTCCGCTCACGCTACCGCCGGAGCTACGCAGTCGCGTGCTGCTCGCCCTACTCGGTCGGTTGTCGGATCCCGCTCGTGATGTTCGCGCCGAGTCGCTGCGCAGCTTGGGACTGCTGCGCGCTCAAAACGCGACTGCGGCAGCACTCCGCCTGCTACGCGATCCGACCGAGGAGGTCCGCCGACAAGCGATGCTGTGCCTGGGACGACTCGCTGCGGAAGCTGCCATTCCACTGCTGCGCGAAGCGGTAGAAACCGGCAGCGAGGGACAACGAACGGCAGCCGTGCAAGCGCTCGCTCTGTATCTGCTGCCCAACACGGCCTCGTCACTGTCGAACGAGGTGTTGGCACAAGCAACCCAAGCCATCTTGTCCAGCCTTGGACAGTCCGCACTCCGTCCGCTGGTCGTTGAGTCGCTCCTTTCGGGCAGCGAACGAGTCGCTCCCATTCTGCTGTCTGAGCTGGCCCGCCCCGCGCTCGGGCTTCAGCAGCTCGCCATACTCGTCGAACTCTTGCGTGATCTGGGCCCGAAGCTGTCGCCCGAGCAGCGCGCTTTTGCGACCACAGAACTCAGTCGGGAGCTGTTCCGAAATCGACTCCCTCGGGAACAAGTCCTCGACGCAATCGCGGTCATCGGTGATCGCAACATCATCCCACTTCTGACCTCGCTCTTGTCCGATAAGGATGTGGTTGTCCGACGGCGCACTGTACAGACCTTGCGAAAGCCCCACCTGCTCGACCGACGGGCTCTCGACGCACTCACCATAGCCAGCGCCGACACCGATCCGCAGGTCCAGCGGCAGGCCTTGCTCGCCCTCGGCGACCTCGGTCTCGGACAGTCCAGGCTCGTTGAACTGCTCGACCCCAACGACCGCCCCACGCTGGCGGCAGCGGAGACCCGGCTGATCGCGGCCCAGGCGCTAAAGCAGCATGCCAAGCAAGGAATCCTCGCGGATCCGGCGGTCACGACGCTGCTACGGTCGGTGCTGACGGTCCGTCCAGGGCTCGCCGAGCAGCGAGTTCGACGCACTGCGGCGCAAGCGCTGATGGGCTTTCTGTCGCCACGCCCCGAACGACACGCGCCGATCATCTCCGAGCTGTTGTCCGCACTGCGCAAGCCTCCCGATGGCGGACCCCACAGTGAGGTGTTGCTCTTGCTGTCGGGCATCTTGCGCGGACGAACCAGCGAGACCGTGCGCGAACGGCTGCTATCGCTGGCTCAGCTCTCGGCGGACCCACAAAGCGTCGAGGGCCAGCTCGCCGTGGATGCGCTCTCGGCCTTGCAGTCGTTTGTCGATCCATCAGCGCAGACCCGACTCATCAAACTGCTGCAACACCGCGACCCAGTCCGCGTGCAGCGAGCAACCGGAGCGCTTGGCTGCCTACTGGCGACAAGTCCAACTGACGCGATCGTCACGGCGTTGCTCGGTCAGCTTCAAGATGGCTCGGTCGTTGATCTCAGGGCCGCTGCCGAGGCCGCTTGGGCTCTATCGAACCTGCCACGCAATCACACGGCGACCCAACGAGTGGTCGAGCGGCTGCGCCTACTGCTGTCGCTAAAACGCGAGCCATCGCTCGAAATGACCGCGCTACGCACCAACTTACTGGCAGCGCTGGCCAGGCTCGGGATCGCGGAACCTCGCGATGCCGAATGGCTGGAGGACGGCGATGCCGGAGTCCGTCGCAACGCGGCGCTGCTGGTCGCCTCGGTGGTGCCACGCTCGGGTGGAATCGAAGCACGACTGCGCAACGTCGCCGCGCTAGATGAGGATCGTCAGGTCCGCAAAAATGCCGAGTCTGCGCTGCAGGGACGCGGCCCGCACGGACTGTCGGATCGCAAGCACTGGCTGATCACCTACCAGGCCGACTTCGACGGCAGACTGCGTCCGAATGAGCCCTATGGGCTGCTGCTAGGCGACGGACTGACCCGGGTCGGCTTCACCGATCGAATGGGAGCTGCCGTCGACGAGCTACTGCCTGATGGACCTTGCGAGGTCGAACTCGTGCCGCTGTCCGCTCCTCCTCGCTAACCCGCCCGGCGCTCACGACGCTATAGACTGAGTCCAATCCGGCACCGGCTGTGGCCAAAATCCGGAGGGAAGCGCCGCGACGAGCGTCAACCGCTTACCCGTGCGTGGATGGACCAAGTCTAATGCTGTGGCATGGAGCGCAAGACGCTCAAACGGCGGCCCTCCGTACAGCAGATCCCCGACGATGGGATGACCCGACGCCATCATATGTACCCGCACCTGATGGGTCCGTCCGGTTTCCAGACGCACCAGCACCAGCGACTGTGCACCACAGGCTGGGTGCAGGGTATCTAGGCACCAAAAATGACTCACCGCTGAATCACCCACCGTCGATTCCGTCGGATAGGCGCGCATCCTCGGCGCCCCCTGCCCGGCTGACTTGCCGATCCGGAGGTCAATCCGTCCGCTGGCTTCCGGCACCCCGACCACCCGCGCCAAATAGCGACGCTCAATCCGACCTTCGACCAGCGCCTGCCCGAGCCGGGCGCAGACCTCTGCCGAGCGTGCCAGCATCGTCAGTCCAGAGGTTTCGCCATCCAGTCGGTGCGGCAGCCACAACGGACCCGGCAACATCGTCAGCAGAGATGGTCCCCCCCGTCGACCCGGTTGACACAATAGTCCAGCGGGTTTGTTTACGACCAGCAGATCGCGATCTTCGTAGACCACCTGCGGACGCGGGATCGGCGACGAGGTTTCCGCGACAAACACGGTCACTTTCTGACCAGCAGACACCGTGTTTACGGTCGGGACAGCCCGTCGACCATCGATCCAGACAGAGCCCTCCCGAACCGCCCTACGCGCTTCTGCCTCGCTCACCCCAAGTCGTGCTCGCAGCAGCGCCAGCAGAGCCCGGGGATCGGAAGTCGCAGCGGTAATAAGATGCTTTTTTGACACCTCTTATTGGCCCTTCGGTAGGCTTCGCTTATCTCGATTCCACAAACCCCGACCCATGCTTGCTCAAGCTGCGTTGCGCAGTCCGGACAGAGACACCGCGACCTCCCCAGCCACTCGAGCATTGTCGACGATGAGTGCGCGATTGGCACGAACGCTCTGCAAGCCCGTTTCGGTGGCGATGCGACCGAGCAAAAACGGCGTCAGCGCTTTGCCTCCCACCTGCATCGATTCGGCGGCTTGCAGCGCGGCTTGCATCGCTCGCTCGACCAGTTCGTTCGGTAACGCCTCGGACTCTGGAATCGGGTTGCAGAGCAGCACGCCCCGTCGCGAATGAATCGCAAAGTGCGACCGTAACGCCCGGGCCGCCGACTCTGCGCCATCGACGCGGTGGAGCAGCTTGAGCCCACTCGACGGCGTATAAAACGCGGGCAGGTCAGCCGTGCCATACCCAATCACCGGCACCCCCAGTGTCTCTAGGTATTCGAGGGTACGCGGCAGATCGAGAATCGCCTTGGCACCCGCCGACACCACCGCGACCGGCTCACTCGCCAGCGTGGTCAAGTCGCAGGAAATATCGAAGGCATCTCCCCGATGAACGCCACCGATTCCGCCCGTGGCCATCACCCTGATTCCGGCTCGTGCCGCAGCAACTACCGTCGCTGAAACCGTAGTTGCCCCGTCCGCTCCGGAGGCTAGCAGGGGGCCCAAATCAGCCGCCGACGCTTTGAAGAATCCCTGTCCGTGAGCGATGCGCTCGACCTGCTCTCGGGAAAGACCGATACAGAGCCGTCCGGCGAGCACCGCAATCGTCGCTGGCACCGCCCCCGAACGTCGTACCGCTTGCTCCGCCTGGAGCGCGACCTCGATGTTGTCTGGCCACGGTAGTCCATGGGCAAGCAGCGTCGACTCCAGCGCCACCACTGCTAGACCATCGGCCAGCGCCTGCTCGACCTCGGGCTGCACCAATAGATACGATTCGACACTGCCGCGCATCAGTTTTGGACCTTCTGCCTGCCGCGACGAACCTCGGTCAGCTCTTCGACGGAAAATTGATACACTGAGTTGCAAAAGTTGCAGGTGATCTCGGCTTTTCCCTCGGCAATCATCTCGTCGATATCGCCATCCGCCAAGGTCCGCAGCATGGCCTCGATACGGCCTCGGTCACAGCGACATCGAAACTGGAGCTCACGATGGTCTTGGATCTCCAGCCCTTCGGCGTAAGAACCAAGGAGTAGCTCCGCCAGTGCTCCCGGTGTCTGCGGTCCGCTCTGTAGCAAGTCATACAGCTCGCCGCTCCGCAGCAGATGTTGCGCATTGCGCAGCACCGTCTGGGTTTCCTCCGGGGAATCGGGCATCGCTTGGAGCAGAACCCCACCAGCCTGGACAATGTGACCGCCGCTGTCGAAGATCACCTCTGTACCCAGCGCCGAGGGAATCTGCTCCGACTGCCGCAGGTAGGCCTCAATGTCCTCATCGATCTCACTGGTGACCAGGCTGACCTGCCCTTGAAAGCGTTCGCTTAGGCCGACATCGCGGACGACGTTGACGACGCCATCGCGACCGATCAAATCAGCAAGTCGCTGGCGACGATCCATTCGCTCGGCCGCACACGCCTCCGGCAAAAGTGGATAGCCGCGCACCGAGCCATCGTCGTAGGCATCGACAGTGACTCCCCGCAGCGGACCGTCGCCTTGGACCTGGATGGTCACGCGCTCTCCACCGCGAGTCAGCGTGGCGAGCAGGTAGCTGCCAAGGATGCCACGGCCCAGGGCACACGCGGCGGCAGCGCTGGCACGGTGACGGTGAGCGGCCTCCTGACAGACGTTGGTGGCAATGGCCGAGACGACGCGGACGTGGAGTGTCCGATGGATGGCACGGATGAGCAGGTCAGACATGGCGATGGATTTGAGAAAAAGGGCCCCAACCCTAGCAACTTTTTCCGACCTGCGCACGAAACCTACCCAGCCCTACAACGGTTTTCAGGGAACCACACCGGACCCCACTCGAAAGGATGACCATGCTCAGGCAACGAAGCTCCGATCCGTTTGTCGCGCTCCACCCCGCCCAACGCGCCCACGCCGCACCCATTCCTGTGGATTCCGTACCGTGCGCGGCCCACGACGCCCCGCCTGTCCCCTATGGCAGCCACGGCGCGCTCACTCCACTGTTTGTCACCCACCCCAACGGACACCAGCTACGTCCCTGGATATTGCGCAACAGCGATGGCAACGAGCGCGTCTTGGCCCGACCGCTGCGAATCGGAAGCGGCCCGGACAATGACTGGGTACTCACCGACCGCTATATCTCGCAACAGCATGCCTTGCTCGTGCCCGACCAAGGCGGCGTACAGGTTCAGGATCGCGGCTCCCGCAACGGAACGTGGGTCAACGGAGTACGGATTCGGCACGGCGAGCTGCGACAAGGTGGAACGCTGCGCTTGGGACAGACCGAGCTGCGACTGATTCAGCCGCTGACCACTGGACTCATCGGACAAAGTCCAGCCATGGTTCGACTGCGCGAGCAGATCGGTCGCTTTGCACCGTCGCCGCTGCCGGTGCTGGTGCTCGGGGAAAGTGGGACCGGCAAAGAACTGGTCGCCAAAGCGCTGCACATCGAGAGCGGACGACGCGGCGAGCTACTGACGGTCAACTGCGGGGCGTTGCCTCGCGAGCTCATCGAAAGCGAGCTGTTTGGCCACGAGCGAGGTGCCTTCACCGGTGCGGACCGTCGGCATTTGGGCTGCTTTGGCGAAGCGAACGGAGGCACCCTTTTTCTCGATGAGATTGGCGAGCTGCCGCTCGAGCTCCAGCCACGCTTGCTACGCGCACTCGAAAGCCGAACGATTCGCCCGGTGGGTGCCACCAGGGAAGTGCCGATCGATGTCCGGATCGTCGCGGCGACCCATCGTGACCTTCAGCAAGCGGTGCACAAAGGGCTGTTTCGTCACGACTTGTACTATCGACTGGCCGGGCTCACCGTGGACATTCCGCCGCTGCGACAGCGCCCAACCGACATCGCCGTGCTGGCTCGACACTTCCTCCATGAAGCTGCGTCTGAGCTGCCCGGGCTGTCGATGGCAGATGACGAGCTCGACCTGCTCACCCGCGATGAGTGGCCGGGCAACGTCCGCGAGCTGAAGATGGCACTGCTGCGAGCGGGTCACCTGCATGGCCCGGTGCTGCTCGCCAAAGACGTACTCGCCGATCGAACCCGCGTCACCGCGCAAACGGATGATCAAGTCCACGTCCGAGGCCGACGACTCATCGACATCGAGCGGGACATCCTCCGCGCAGCGCTCCGTCACGCCGGTGGCAATCAGCGAGCCGCAGCAGAGCTGCTCGATCTAC
>CALLYL010000830.1 GCA_937859535.1 uncultured Myxococcales bacterium | reverse complement strand
TCGAGTCCATCCCAGTCGGCGACACCGATCGACGCCGCGACTGGCAAAGAAAGACGGCGCAGCGTTGTAAGCATCTGCTCAGCGAGCAGCACGCCAGTATCCAGACTCGCACCTTCGAGGACGACCAGAAACTCGTCGGCTGCATCCCCTCGCCGAAAGACCTGATTGAGATCGCTTTGCCGCCGGAGCGCGGCTCGAATCGCCATCGCAGCCGAACGAATCACCCTATCCGCGACCTGATGACCGCGAGCGGCATTGAGCTGCTTGATACCGTCGAGGTCGATGTAAATCAGGGCAACCGGAACCTTGCCCCGCAGCGCCATCGCCAACTGGCTATCGAACCAGCGCTGACCCCGCAGGCCGGTCAGCGCGTCGAATCCCGTGACCTGTTCCAGTGTGGCGAGCTTGTTACCAGATTCGATCTCATGTGCTCGCTGCTTTGTTCGCAGCGCACCGAGCTGGACGGTAGTCCGAATCACGAGCCCGCCCAGCGTCAACATTGCGAGAGACAGGAGGAGTTCTACTAGATGCGCCCGCAATTCCAAAGAGAGCAGCTCCGACCAAGCGGGTTGCGACCGGATCGATGGTGGTCCAGCCGCACATCCCGAGTACCCCGTTTGGAAACAGCATCAGCGGTACGGCACAGAGGATTTGGAACAGAGACTCTGCCACGAAGCAGATGCGGAGGGCACGGGGAACCATGTTGGGTCCATTTCTTCGAAATCGAAGTTCCTACATCGAATCTAGATGCAAGATTCGTGCATCGATGTCTTCCATCAACAGATCGTGAACTTCCTGACTGAGAGAGCCTTTGCGGAACGAACTCTGAACCGTGTCTTTTTCGACGAGGAGCAGGTGTCTTCTGGCTTCAATTTCATCCTCTTCGCGGAGAGCCTCGGCTTGCAGATGCATGTCTTTGATTCTCTGTTCTGCGTCCGCGACTGCTCCGGCGTACTCTTCGCGGACCCGAGTCACGGCTTCGGGATGCACTGTGCCATCTTTGAGGAGCTGATCCAGCGCTGAGAGTGCTGCGGATTTGGTGCGCATCAAACCACGCTCACGCTCGTATTCCTCTCGGTCAGCCCGTGATCCGATAAGACCTAGTTTGCGCAACAGTGGCCCCATGCTGAGTCCTTGCAGCAGAATCGACAGAATCACCACACCGAACGTCATCGTGACGAGCATTTCACGATGCGGAAAGTCCTTGGGAAGTGCCAGCGCGAGTACCATGGACAGTCCTCCGCGTAGCCCGCCCCACGTCAGCACCGCACTCCACGCCCAGGGAATCGTTTCTCGTGTACGACGCAGAATCAGCGTGACCAGATAGATGAGCGTGGCTCGGCCAATCGTTACTGCTACGTAAGCCGCGAGGATCGCCTGCCAGGAATGCAGAATTGCGTCGATGTGAACCTCGAAACCAATCAGCAGGAACACGATGGAATTGAGGGCAAAGGCAACGTATTCCCAAAAAGACTCCACGGCGATGCGTGTTGACGGACTCATTCCGGTGCGGGCTCCGTAGTTGCCACAGAGCATCCCGGCAGCAACGGTGGCGATGACACCAGACAGATGAAATTGCTCCGCAATCAGGAAGCTACCGTACGCTGCGATGGTGGTCAGCGTAATCTCGATCATCGGATCTTCGACCTGCTGGGTGAGCTTCGATGCCAGATAGCCAACGATCACACCGATCAAAGTGCCAAGCCCAACCACTCGCACGAAGTCAAGCACTGCGCCACCCACGGAGGATGTACCTCCGGAGACAACCCCCAGGATAAGAGTAAAGAACACGACGGCGGTTCCATCGTTTAGGAGACTCTCTCCTTCGACAAGCACCGCTAGGCGCTTGGGTACACCAAGGGTCTTGAACAAGGCGACGACTGCAATCGGATCGGTCGCGGCAATCAGCGCGGCGAACACCAGCGCGTGGCTCAGGTGAAATCCATCGACAACGTGAAGCGCACTGACCCCCGGCTGCAGCATGATCGCGGTGAGACCAATCGCCGCTGCCACACCTGGAACTGCCAGTGCATGAATCGCCAACTTGTTTTGCCAGAACTTCAGCGCGTCCAGGTGAAACGCCGCCTCGAAGACAAGTCCGGGCAGAAACACTGCGTAGAGCAGCTCTTTGGTAAGGTGCGGTGGATCGATGATTTTTGCGGAGCCGAGCACCAGCCCAGCCACCACCAGTGCAACGGTATAGGGGATCTTGATCCACCGTGCCACCAGTGCGACTGCGGTCGCCACCGCAAACAAAAGAACAAACGCCGATTCAAAGTGCATGGAAAACCATCCTCCCGGACTTCACCGGAGTCCCCTTTCGGAAGGGAGTGTACACGTAAAACCAGAGACTCCCATCCACTTCACTATATGCCACAGGAGACAGGAGGGATCTCCTAGTGAATCGGACAGGAGCCACTGGTATCGAGTTACAGTGCAAGCCATATACCATCCCGGCAGGCTACAGGACCGGGCCAAGGTCCGGGGTCAACTGTTCGACCGGATGCATTTTTGCCACGGTTTGGCAAAGTGGTGCGACAGACTTGGTTCTCGACGGAAACGAGGACAGTTCCAAGCGTTCAGTACGTTGCCCACAGGGCATACCCGATGGCAACCGACTCAATCACCGCAAAGCCAAGCAAGCCGATCGGCAAAAACTCAAAGAAGCCAAAGCGGATCGGGTTGCCACTGCGGTCGCGGAGTCCGGCGCGCTCGGTCAACGTTTGGAGCAGGGGGCCAGACGTAGCCGCAGTCAGAAGGAAGGAACTCCCCGCGCAGACCGAGAGGGCCAGCCCAACGTAGACTGCATGCGGAGGGAAGCGTCGCGCTAGGACTTCGGCGACTTCGAGAAGCGCGGCCATGCTCGGGCCAGCAGAAAACAGCCCTGTGGTCACCCCGGCGATGACCAGAAACAACAGAAGCTGACTGAGCGGTGGCAGCGGTAGTGCGGTCAGCCGATTGGCCAGCAAGGCAAACAGTCCGGTCCTACGAACCGCGCCGACCATCACAAACAGCCCGAGCAGAAACAGTGCAGCCTCGAAATCGACACGGGTACGCAGTAATTTTTCGCCCAAACTTGCTCGCCACAGCAGCGCCAGTCCGACTCCGACCCAGCAGATCAAATCGGGAGTGATGCCGGTCTTCAGCGGAACCAGTAGCCACGCGATGAGCATGAGCAGCAGCCACGAAAGGGACGGAATGGCCAGGTGCCAGTCGAGCCGGACATTTCGATAGAGCTGGCGCATCACGCGGACCGAAAGCTGCTCTGCCAGCGAGCTGGGTGTCATTCCGTGAGTTGGCCGGACCAGTAGCACAACAGCCAGAATGAGCAGCAGCAGCGCAATCAGTGTTGGGGGGAGCGCATGGCTAAGATAGCTGCCAAAAGTCATTTTCCCTCGTCCGAGGAGCAAGATGGCCGGAAAATCACCGATCGGTGTGGCTGCCCCACCTAAGTTGCAGGCGATGAGCAGCGTGCCCAGCAACCACGACACAAAGCGCTGACCGACTCCCATGAGCTTGAGCAGGATGAGAAGTACGGGGAGTACCAGCAACAGTGCGGTCAGGTTGTTCACGAGGCCACTGACCAGATACATTCCGATTGCAAAGTAGACCAGGAGACGGCGGGGATTTGCGCGGCTTGCTTCGGTCGACCACAGCGCCAGCAGTCCAAACAGGCGCGAAGTCACGAGCAGTTCCGACAAAAGTCCCAAGCCCACCAGAATGATGAGCACATCCCAGGGTACCTCGCTAAGAAGCTGGGAGGTCGTTCCCGTTGCTAGCAACGTAGAAAGTAGACAGGACAGTCCTGCGGCGAACGTCACGATGAGCAGTCGGAACTGCGGTCGTGCCGCTTGCAAGACGAGCGCTCCGAGTAGCACCGTACAGAGTACAAGCTGCGCACGACTCATAACACCTCCGAAAAGTCAGAGAGCGGGGTTTCGACAAGCCACCGGGGATACACATAGAGGGGAGCGCGCAGCACGTTCCAGCCGAGGATGCTGCGGAATTGGGTGCGGATGTCGTCTCCGATGAAGCGAAGCCAAGACGGACGAACGTGCGAGAGATGACCGTTATGGCCATACACGAAGGTGAGCAGCCCGCTGCGACTGCCGGCCCACTCTTGCGCCGCCGCCAAGTCGACCAGTTGGACCCGACCCGCGTAGTTGGCCGAGACCCGCTCCCAGTCGACGTCGACCATGCTGTAGCTGAGCAGTGCGACTTCGACGCCATCGAGAAGGGGCAGCAGTGCATCGAGAAAGTCTGCCTCCAGTCCCACGACCAGCAGT
This sequence comes from uncultured Myxococcales bacterium, assembly GCA_937859535.1. Taxonomy (GTDB): domain Bacteria; phylum Myxococcota_A; class Polyangia; order Palsa-1104; family JAEUJZ01; genus JAEUKA01. The sequence continues at coordinate 13,460 of CALLYL010000830.1, read as the reverse complement.
CGCTCAAGGCCATGACAGGCCGAGAACACAGCGCCCGCGTCGACCGATGGAGCCCGCTGACCCGAGAGCCAGTCTGCCGCGACGGCATCGAGCACTGGAAACGTCCGCCCGAGTTGCTCCCGAAGCACAGTCACTAGTTCATCGCCACCCGCTTGTGCGACAACGCGAACGTACAACCAGGCTGTGGAACAAAAGCCAAGCTCGCCCATCGCCACCGCGAATGACTGAGCCAATTCTGGGGGAAGTGTGCTCATGACCGTGACGGTGTCAGTGCATCGAGGATGCGGGCCAAGACGTTGACCATCACCGCATTGGCCAGCGCGTGCTGAGCGGGTCCATCGGTCAGGCAATCGACCATGACCGCGACCGCGTGCTCATCGCCACCTGCCAGCTTCTGAAGCGGACCCAGCGACATCTGAAGTGGGAAGTAGCGATCCGAGGTGTGCTCGGCCAAGTGCGGGGGCAAGCGAAGCGGGATGGGTACACACGGCTCAATAGGGGTCGCGACTCGGACTTGGGGCATCGGCTCTGGGAGCCGCTGAAGTACCTCCCCGAGCAGTGACAGCAGGACAAAGTTTGCGCCTCGGTGATGGGCCGGACCGCTTCTTAGAAGGCAGCGTGCGATAAACTGGCGGTCCTCGACGTTGGACACCCACGGAGTCAACAGTGATTCGATGGAGGAGGTTTCAAGGAGCGACTCGATCGATAAGGCGGATACCGAAAAAGGTGGTCTTTGTGGCATACGCGACTCCTGACGGTTGCAGTCTGCTGACTGGATCGATTGCAACCCCTGAGCCACCCTACGGAGCCCTGAGCAAGGCCGGGGGAACGTTGGGTCCGGACCGTCGCTCAGAGGCTTCATACTGCATTTTTGCCACAGATCGACAGAATGGCTACGCGCTCTTGGTCGCGAGCCGCACAAGGCATCACCAACAGTGAACCACCTCGGAGCGTGGCTCGTCGCTTGAGGTGGCCGCCAACCTACTTCTCTGCCTTGTCTGTGTTCTTCTTTCCGCCCTTCTTGCCCTTCTTGCCCTTTTTCTTCTCTTCCTTCTTGGCTCCATCCTCAACCTTGTCGGCTGCGAAGACTGGTGATGCCACATGCAGGACAAAACACGACAGAAGACCTAACACGAGCTCTTTCATGACAACTCACTCCTTGTAATTGCGACCCTCCCTCTACGGTGCTGTGGTGCCCAGTGCATCGTGGCAATCCGTGGAAGGGATCCTGTTGGACGGAGCAGTCCTCATGCCAAGATCCTACCCGCTCGATCGAAATCGTCGGGCCGAAGTGACCTGGTATGTGACATGCAACCCATGTTGATGTGAAGATGGAAGCGGACAACATGCCTCTACAAAGTGCGCCAAGGAAGCGGGTCATCATTGTAGGGGCCAGCGAAACTGGCCTCGCGCTGGCACGGTCGCTGTGTACGACCTGGAACGTGACGGTGCTGGACTTGGATTCCCAACGACTGCTCCCGCTGTCGGCGATCATCGCACCAGAGGCCGCGCTGAAGCTGCTGGCCAAGGATGGCACCAGTCTGCTCAACCTACGTGAAGCAGATGTGAGTGAGTCGGAGTGGATCATTGCCGCCACTTCTACGGATGAAGTAAACGTCGAGATCTGTCGGCTCGCCTTGTCGGTCGAACATCCGCCGGCAGCGATTGCAGTGGTTCAGAGCACCGAGGCTCAGTCACAGCTCAAGGCACTTGGGGCCGAAGTGCTGCTGCGACCGCTCGCCATGGCGGGACTGGTTACCAACGTCATCGAGCGCGGCGTTCGAATCGCGGTGAGTGTAGGACTGGGGCGTGGTGAAGTGCTGGAGATTCCGGTGCTGCCCACCTCGCCTGCGGTCGATATGCGGGTGGCAGATCTACGTGCTCGTCGCTGGCTAATCGCAGCCATCTATCGCCAGGACCAGATCATTGTGCCGCATGGTGACGCGGTGGTTCGCGCTGGAGACAGACTGCTGCTATCCGGTGAGCCCGACATCCTTCCCGATATCGCCGACTACCTTCGTGCTGGCGTAGCGCGCTTTCCGCTTCAGTACGGACGGCAGCTCGTCTTTGCAGAGGCAGGAGCACAGAGCGAGGGAGTGTGGAGAGAGGCTGCGTACCTGGCCGATAAGACACGAGTGGATGGAGTCACCCTGCTTCCCGCGCCCTCGCCGGGTGTGCAGCGTCCTGAAATCATCTGGCCGCGACCCTTGCATACGCTGGAGGGACAAGCCTCTGCGGAGGAGCTGCTGCAAACTCTTCGCTCATCCGTCGACCTGGGCGTTTTGGTGCTCGCCAAGCCCCGGTCAAACTGGGGACAGAGGATGGGGCTTTGGTCGCCCCGCTGGCCCAAACTACTGATGGGACTCGGTAGTCCGCTCCTGCTGGCAGCAGGCAACTCACCCTATGGGCGGGTGGTGCTGGCTGCCACTGAATCGAGCGATCTGACTCTGGCCGCGGAGCTGGCCATCGATGTGGCTCGTCAGCTCGGCCTCCCGTTGCATGCGGTGACGGTGAGTACCCCTGACTTCGTCGCGGGCGGCGAGCAGACCGAAGCCCACGAGCGCGTGCTACGGACCGTCCGTGACGTTGCGGCCCAGTATCGCGTTTCGGTCACGCCGCATCACCTAAACGGCAACCCGGTGCGGGAGGTCGCCCGATTTGTCGTTCCCAATGACCTGCTGGTGGTCACCCATCGCGGGCGTCGTCGCAGCTTCTTGCTCAATCCAGATGTCGGGGCGCTGCTGGTCGAACAGGCGGCCTGCTCGGTACTGATTCTTGGACCCCGTTCCCGAACTCGCTCCGAGGTAGGACGATGACAGAGAGCCGAGATGCTGCCTCGCTCGTTGTCATGTATGTCGGAGCCTTTGTGTCTCCACTCCTTGCGGCCCGACTGCGACTGCCCGCTGCCGTCATCGAAATCCTGCTCGGGCTCCTGGTCGGCGTTTCGGGTCTACAGCTCGTTCACACCACCCCCTTTACGAGCTTTTTGTCACATCTGGGAATCACCTTCCTGATGTTCTTGGTCGGTGCCGAAATCGACTTCAACCACATCCGTCGGGAGGGTCTGCGCAGTGTGCTAATCGCCAGCATCGCAGCGGCTGGTATCCTGCTCACCGGTGTCGCACTGGCCCGACTCCTGAGATTCCCTCCGTATCTTGGCCTGGTGCTGGGAGCGATGTCATGCGGCATCCTGCTAGTCGCTCTGGTTGAGACTGGACAACAGAAGTCACGCCTGGGTCAGCTCTTGCTACTCGTCGGATCAATCGGAGAGTTTTTGACCCTGTTTGGGCTGGCTGGCTTCAACTTGATGCATCGCTTCGGTGCTGGCTGGCGGCTCGTGCTGGAGGTCGGCCGAGCGCTGGTGCTATTCATCGTCGCCTATCTGCTGTTATCGCTGCTGCGCCTACTGGTGTGGTGGGCTCCGCATCACTTCGAACGGCTGGTCCATGCCGATGATCCTTCGGAAATCGGCGTCCGTGCAGGCTTTGTGCTGATGCTCAGTCTGTCGACGCTGGCCAGCTTGGTCGGGCTTGAATCCATCCTAGGTTCCTTTCTGGCCGGTGCACTGTTTGCGTTCGTCTTTCGTCAGCGCGGAGCCCTGGATGCCAAGCTGTCGGCCATCGGCCAGGGTTTCTTTATTCCCCTGTTTTTCATCAGTGTTGGAGTGACCTTTGATGTGCATGTGCTGGCCAATCCCATCAGCATCATTCGTATGGTGGCGCTGCTGGCCGGAGCGTCGCTGCTGTCCAAGGCACTCCCACTGCTACTGATTCGACTGCTGGGCGTGCCACTGCGACAAGTGTTTGCGGGCGCATTCCTGCTGTCTTCTCCGTTGACGCTGCTCGTTGCGATTGCTGCGCTGGGTCGAGACCTCGGAATCCTTGATGCGGCAGGCAGTGGTGCTGTGATCTTGCTCGCCATCGTCAGCGGAGTGATCTTTCCGGTCGGCTATAAGCAGCTGCTGGGTAAGAGCATCGTTGCCCGTTGATCAAAAACCCGTGTGCTATAGGTGACTGGTGTTGAGCAAACGGGTTCGTGAAGGCATCGGTTGGGCCGCAGTGCTTGCCTCGATCGCGCTCATCGGAGCGGTCGACCTGCTCACCGGACCACGGGTCTCACTGGCGCTGTTCTACGCCATTCCGATTGCGCTAGGGGCATGGTATCTGGGGCCACATGCAGCGCTTTTCACCTCTGCAGCGGCCGGTCTGGGACTGTACTTTGGCGATATGGCCTTCCGCGCTGATGCGTTGAGCTTCGCGTATCTGTGGAACACGTCGGTACGACTGGTGTTTCTGATTGCCATAGGACAGTTCACGATTCGGATCCGTAGCGACCGTGAACGCCTGCACGCTCTGCTACAACATGAAACCATCGCGAGAATTGCCACCGTCGAACAGCTCCGCCACCGCGACCGCTTGGCTCTTGTCGGGCAGGTTGCCTCTGGAATCGCCCATGAGATCGGTACCCCGCTCAGTGTGATTGTGGGTCGGGCTCGACTCATTACCGAGACGGATTCCACCATCGAAGAGGGACGTCAGCATGCCGCACGAATCATCGAGCAGAGCGAACGGGTAGCGACCACGATTCGGCAACTCCTCGACTTTGCGCGACGGCGCGGGCCACAGCGCGAGGCGACCAATGTCTATGACTTGGCGCGACGAACCGTCGAGCTATTGCGACCCCTGGCGAGCAAAAAGAACATCGCACTGACGGTCCAACCAAGTGACGTTCGGGCCGTGGCTCCGGTCGACTCCACCCAGATTGAACAAGCCATGGGAAACCTGATCATGAATGCCGTGCAGGCCATTCGCGATCAGGGTGAGGTGCGCGTCTCCGTCCAAACCGAACATCTGTCAACCAGCACCTCAGTGGACCGAGCCGCTGGAGAGTATGTGGTGCTGCGAGTGGAAGACAACGGTACGGGGATTGCATCGGAACACCTCAGTCGAATCTTTGAGCCGTTTTTCACCACCCAGCGCGCCGGCGAGGGAACTGGACTTGGACTATCGATTACCAATGAGATCATCACCGACCACGGCGGCTTCATCGAGGTAGAGAGCGAACCATGGAAAGGGAGCCGATTCGCAGTGTACCTACCGAAGGGAGCGCCCGTGTGACTGCCACCAAACCTCGCGTGATGGTCGTTGATGACGATCGTGCGATGTGTGAGGTGCTGGAACTCGGACTCCGCAAGCGCGGCTTCGATGTGCTGTGGCATACCGACCCCCTGGAAGCCTTGCGGGTTTTACCGAACGAGGACATCGAGGTGGTGGTGGCGGATCTCAACATGCCGGGCCTGCGTGGAACTGAGCTATGCAGTCGAGTGCTTGCCAACCGTCCCGATGTTCCGGTGATTGTCATCACTGCGTTTGGGAGCCTAGAGACCGCGATCGCAGCGATCCGCGCCGGCGCGTATGACTTTGTGACCAAGCCGTTTGAGGTGGATACGCTGGCGCTGGTGTTACAACGAGCAGTCCAGCATCGGGCGCTGCGCGAAGAGGTCAAGACGCTCCGTCGCGCAGTGGCCTCAACCCAGCGCTTCGATGAGCTGATCGGCACCAGCTCCGCGATGAAGCGAGTATTCGATTTGATCGCGCGCGTGGCCGAAACGGACGTCTCTGTTCTGATCTCGGGAGAAAGCGGAACAGGCAAAGAAATGGTCGCCCACGCCATCCACCGCAAAAGTGGCCGGGCGCAGGGTCCGTTTGTTGCCATCAACTGCGCAGCAGTTCCAGAACAGCTCCTAGAGAGTGAACTATTCGGACACACCAAGGGTGCCTTCACAGATGCGCGCATGGCACGTAAGGGACTGTTCCAACAGGCCCACGGAGGGACTCTGTTTCTCGATGAAATCGGCGACCTGCCGCTCCCGCTCCAGCCCAAGCTACTGCGCGCACTTCAAGAACGCAAAGTCCGTCCAGTCGGTGGTGATGTAGAGATTCCAATTGATGTTCGCATCGTCTCTGCGACCAACCGTGATCTCGAAGCTGCTGTCGAAGAGCGGCGGTTTCGAGATGATCTCTACTTTCGTATCAACGTAGTGCAAATTGGACTCCCATCGCTCCGGAGTCGTGGCGGCGATGTGCTCCTGCTCGCTCAGCACTTCATTGATTCCTACGCCGCACGGCAGCGCAAGCGGGTGATCGGACTTGCACCCAAAGCAGCGGAACGACTGCTCGCCTACTCGTTTCCTGGCAACGTACGCGAGCTGCAAAACTGCATGGAGCGTGCCGTCGCACTGACATCCTATGATCAAATTGGTGTGGACGATCTTCCAGAGAAGGTTCGTGATCATCGCCCTGCCCAGCTTCTGCTGACCAGCCCAGATTCCGCGGAGCTGGTATCGCTTGAAGAAATCGAGCGTCGCTACATCCTTCACGTTCTCGATGCACTCGGTGGCAACAAAGCAATGGTCGCTCAGATTTTGGGAGTTGACCGTCGGACGCTCTATCGCAAGCTTGACCGTTACGGTCAGTCCTCCTAAGCGCTCGGCATTCCGCTTGCAAGGTACTCACATGGAGGAATCAATCCTCTGTGATCGAAAAAGGAAGGACACTTCCCATGAGTATCTCTTTGCTCGGACCTCGTGGTGCGTATGAGTTTCCATGGATTCGCTACGCATTGCTGCGCGACAACATCCTGCATCACCTAGAGCAGGGGGCTTTCACTAGTTCTTTCAGTGAAACGTACAAGATCGGAACGGTTCTGGGTGGGGCACCCGTCTTCTTGTCTGCGTCCAGATTGCGCGAGGAATCAAACCAAGCCCAAGCGCTTTGCCTGCTACCGATCGGAAAGCTCGCAATTAGCGCCCGCACGTTGGCGGTGCTTCGCTTCGAGTCTACGCTGCCAGAGGGGCCACCCACTCGCATTATAGGAGCCGAGCTGAAGTTGCCGTGGTTGGCCAGTAATGCGCAGCATCTGGCCGACGTATTTGGCGATCTGGTGTCTGCACTCCTTCACCTGACGGAGGGGGCCACTGCAGAGTCTGTGATCGAAGTAGTCGAGACCTAGTGCTTTGCACCCGCTTCCTTGTTCATGTGGGTCCAAAATGAATCATAAACAAAGCCTAATATATGTCCTGCTGGCAATCAGCTTTTTCTTCGGAGACCGTTCGCTTGCGGTGGCCGAGGAATCGGTACCACGAAGCGAATTGTCTATCGGTGATGCGCTGGCACTGGCCAAGCTTCACATCCCGCAGTTGGTACGGGCGCAAAGTGAACAGCGGGTGGTGGAGTCGCGAAGAGAAGGAGCCAAGCTGTGGCTCACGCAGAATCCCTATGCCTCGGTGTTGGTCGGGAAGCGCAAAGAAACCACCAGTGATCCCATTGCAACCGGTGTCCAGTATCAAATTCATGTCGAGCAAGCACTGGAGATTGCGGGACAGCGATGGGCTCGGCTGTCCGCGGTGGCATCGCAGGTCGAAGTGGCGAAGGCACAGACTGCACTGGCGCAGGTCGAATCGCGGGCGCTGCTCCTGACCTCGTATGTGCAGGCATCCTTGGCGGAGCAGCGGGTCATGGTTGCACTTGGACGTGAAGAAACGGCCGAGCAACTACTGCTATCTGCGCGGGCTCGGTTGGAACTTGGAGCAACCGGTGAGCTAGAAGTGAACCTTGCACAGATCGAAAAAGGACGCGTACGTGCGGAGCGAGCGCAGACAGAAGTAATGCTGATCGGTCGACAGACTCAACTGGGAATCCTATGCGGCCTTGCGCCAACCAACAAGCTGCTGCTGACCACAAGTCATACCGTTCCTCCTCTCATCGACACCACCTATGAAAGGACGGATTCACTATATTCGTTGGCAGAGCAGGTTCGATCTGATCTGCTCGTCATTCGTCGTCAGGAAGTTGCGTTAGACCGGGAGGAGTCCCGCCTTCATCGAGAGGCGATTCCATCCTTGCTGGTTGCGTTCGACTATCAAAGAGATCTGCCCGGACAGACTTTCTGGGGCGGCACAGTGGGTCTGTCCCTGCCGATCTGGAATCGAAACCAAGGTTCGATTGCACAAGTCCGCGCGTCGGAGCAACAACGTCAAGCAGAAGAGCGCCTACTACGAACCCGCATTCGCGGCGAAGTTACGCTGGCACACCGCAAGCTTCAGCTACTGCGCAAACAAGTGGAGGAGTTCCAGAAGGAGGTACTGCCCCCCGCAGAACGCAACATTGAGCTACTCCGCCGAGGCTGGCAGGCCGGGAAATTTGATCTGTTTCGCGTGATTACGGCCTCTCGCGAATTAATGGAAGCACGCCTACGGCATCTGGATCTACTAGAGGAACTGTGGGTGGCTGCAATTGAACTGGAGCGTGCGGTCGGTGCTCCGCTGTTGCAAGGAGTTTCTTCATGATGACCTCTCCTCCAGGCTTTTGGACTCGTATTCTGAGAGCACTTCGCTATGTTGCCCCCGCGATCTTGGGGATCTTGGCCGCTGTTTGGATGGGTGGAATGCGCGAGCCACTGCCGCGACAAGAGCCGTCTCCTGCTTCTTTGCAAGAAGACAGGAACGGCATTCTTCGTCTTCCACAGCACGCAAGCCCCAAGAACCCCATCGAGACTGCGGTCGCAACGAAACTTCGATTGGCTCGCGATGTTGAGGTGGTGGGGTCGGTCAGTTACGATGCCGATCACTTTGCGGAAGTAGGTCCGCTGATCGCCGGACGAATTGTGAGTCTGGAAGTGGGAACAGGGGACTCTGTAAAGTCCGGTCAAGTCCTCGCATCGCTAGAGAGTGCTGAGGTAGGACAAGCTCAGGCGGCCTATTTGACTGCACGCGCTGGAGCGATGGCAGCTCAGGCCAATCTACGTCGAGAACGAGAACTCGCCGAACGTCGAGTTTCTTCCGAACGGGAAAGGGAGCTTGCGGAGGCCCACGCAGCCATAGAGGATGCGAACTTAGCCGCGGCGACGCAGCGCATGCGAGCACTGGGACTGCGACCGGAGGACATCAAGGTGCTCGAGCGCAGCGGTGGGTGGCCAGGCAGAGTTTCCCTTGTGAGTCCGATTGCCGGGGTCGTACTGAGTCGCAGGGTATCCTTGGGGCAGTCTGTGCAAGCGGCAACCTCGGCGTTTCAGGTCGCCAATCTGTCCTGGCTGTGGGTAGAGCTGGAGCTGTTTGAAAAGGATCTCTCCGCGGTGAGCAAGGACCAGAAGGTGGTACTACGCACCGAGGTATATCCGGGGAAGACCTTCCCGGCGCGTGTTGCTTACGTGGGACAAGTGATCGATGAAAAGACTCGTACTGCACAGGTCCGAATCGAGTTCCAAAACGCGGAGGGTCTCTTCAGACCCGGTCAGTTTGTGACCGCTACGTTGGTGGGTGATCCCGAGAAGACCATGGCCGAGGTGCTAGCGGTACCGCGGAAGGCTGTGCAGACCCTTGAAGGCAAGCCGCTCGTATTTGTGGCAGAGACGGACGGTACCTTTCGCAAGCGCACCGTGGAACTGGGGCTCTCCGGTGGCGGGCAGGTGGAGATCCGTTCGGGGCTGGCACCCGGTGAGCGAGTGGCCACGGACGGTGCATTCCTCCTCAAAAGTGAACTACTGAGGTAACACGATGCTGGAAAAACTGGTTCGCTTCAGTGTCGAGAGACGTGGCCTGGTTCTGGTCCTGACCCTGCTGCTAGCGCTCGTGGCGTTTGGTGCAACAAAGAAGCTCTCGATTGACGCAGTACCCGATGTCACCAACGTTCAGGTTTCGATCCTGACCGCTGCCCCTGGTCTGTCGCCTTCGGAAGTGGAGCAGTACATCACCTATCCGATTGAGACGGCACTCAACGGGCTACCAGACATCACTGAAATCCGTTCGATCAGTCGCACGGCGGTCTCTGCGGTCACGGTGGTCTTCAAAGATCAGGTCAACATCTGGTTTGCACGGCAACTGGTGTCAGAGCGGATGAAGATTGCAGAGGTCGATATCCCCCCCGAATACGGACATCCTGAGCTGGCTCCGGTCTCCACGGGGCTCGGTGAGATCTATGAATTCTATCTGGAGTCCACCGATGGCAAGCACTCGCCCATGGAGCTGCGTACGCTGCTCGATTGGGTGGTGTCCTATAAGCTCCGCTCCGTTCCTGGTGTCATCGAAGTGAACGCGATGGGAGGCGAGGCCAAACAGTATCAAGTGGTGCTCAATCCCAAGCGGCTCGCAGCATACAAAGTGACGCTTTCTCAGGTCTACGAAATGCTACGACGTAACAATGCCACCGTCGGCGGTGGCTACCTTGAGAAGAACCGCGAGAGCTATGTCATTCGTGGTGAAGCGCAATATCAAGATCTACGTGACATCGGCAACACGGTCATCACGACCGATGAGGCAGGGACACCGGTTCTGCTCCGACAGCTTGCCCAAGTCAAACTCGGTCCCGCTCTTCGCTTTGGAACAGTGACCAAGCACGGTCAGGGAGAGATCGTGGCCGGAACGGTAATGATGCTCATTGGGCAGAACTCCCGTGAAGTGGTGACCAACGTCAAAAAAGCGCTCGCAGAGGTGTCGGCCAATCTACCCCAAGGAGTCCGGATAAACACCTACTATGATCGAGTACAGTTTATCAATCGGATGCTCAAAACCGTGTTTATCAACCTCGCGGAAGGAGGTGCCCTGGTCGTACTGATACTGTTTTTGACCTTGGGTACACTGCGGGGAAGTTTGATAGCTGCGTTGGCGATTCCGTTGTCGATGGGAATCGCTGTCATTGGCATGGTGCAGCTTGATGTCACGGGCAGTTTGATGTCTCTTGGGGCAATCGACTTCGGACTACTGGTCGATGGAGCGATCGTGATGCTAGAAGCGGTCATGGTGCGCTTTGCTGTCAAGCACAGACAAGGTGCCCAAGACGTTCCCCAGGTTGTTGTAGAGGCCATGTCTGAATCGGCGCGTGCCGTGACATTTTCGGTGGCGATCATCATGCTGGTGTATCTACCTCTGATGGCGCTGGAAGGCGTCGAGGGCCGGATGTTCAAGCCGATGGCGGTGACCGTTGCACTTGCTCTGCTCGGTGCGGTGCTGTTCACTCTGCTAATCTTTCCAGCCCTTGCCGCCTTGGTCATGAAGGCACCTTCACATTCTCCAGGGGATGGTACCGGACACCAGAGCGGATTCTGGGCCAAGCTCCAGCGCGCATATGGAACCCAGCTCGATCGACTACTGGCTCAACCGATGACCGTGTATGGTCTGGTTCTGCTCCTTATGGCGGGTACCGCCATGATGTCATCAACGCTTGGCGCAGAGTTTGTTCCCAGGTTGGAAGAAGGACAGTTTGCCTTTGATGTGAAAAGGCTCCCATCGGTTTCGATCACCGAAGCACAACGACTGGGTACTCAGATGGAGGCCGTGGTGGCGCGATTCCCAGAGGTCAAGTCTGTGGTCACGCGCACCGGTCGTGCGGAAGTGGCGACAGACCCTGTTGGACCTGATGAGTCCGAGGTAATGGTCGAGCTAAAAGAAAAGGAACTCTGGACCAGCGCGCATGATCTCGATCAGCTAGGAGACATGATCAAGGATGCCGTGGAGCGTGAAGTTCCTGCGACCTTCGTGTCGGTGTCCCAGCCCATTGAGGATCGGGTCAACCAACTCCTATCCGGATCAAGAGCAGACGTCGTGGTGAAGATCTTTGGGCCCGATCTTCAAGTCTCAAAGAAACTTGCGGAGCAGGTCGCTACGATGTTGCGACTCATTCCTGGCACCGGTGATCTACGGGTTCAGCGAGTGCTCGGTCTACCTCTCCTGAACGTCAAGGCGGATCGGCTGCGCCTGGCTCGCTATGGCATCCCTGCAGATGAGGTGCTGTCGGTGGTGGAGGCATCGCGAGTGGGTCGCAGTGTTGGCAAAGTCTTCGAGGGACCACGCCGTTTTGATCTCGTGCTACTGCTACCGCCTGCTCAGCTTACTCCGGAGTCGTTTGGCGAGCTGATGGTCGGCACGGGGCAAGGACAACTGGTGCCGCTCGCGCAAGTGGCCGACATTCGTGAGTCGGAAGGACCAGCGGTGATCAATCGGGAAGGTCTCGAGCGGCGAGTGATGGTTGAAGCCAACATTCGGGGTCGTGACCTCGTCAGCTACGTCACAGAGGCCCAGCAGAAGGTTACGAGTCAGCTCAAATTGCCAACGGGATACCGCTTAGACTGGGGTGGCCAATTCGAGAACTTCACCCGTGCCAAGAATCGCTTGATGCTGGTCGTACCGCTGGCTCTTGTGATCATCTTCGGAATGCTCTTCCTGATGTTCGGCGACGTTCGCTACGCAGTCTCGGTGTTCTCCTGTGTTCCACTCGGTGTCGTGGGCGGCGTGATGGCGCTGCGCGTTCGAGGTCTACCGTTTTCGATTCCGGCTGCGGTAGGTTTCATCGCTCTGTGCGGAGTCGCAGTTCTAAACGGAGTGGTCATGGCCTCTGAACTGAAGCGGCGACTGATTGAGGGAATGGAGCTAGCCCCCGCTCTCCGTTCCAGCGCACTAGGGGCGTTGCGCCCGATTGTGACCACAGCACTCGTGGCTGCGATCGGATTCCTGCCGATGGCCTTTTCCAGCAGAGCAGGAGCCGAGGTACAGCGGCCTTTGGCAACCGTCGTGATCGGAGGAATCCTGTCATCGACCATCCTGATGCTCTCTGTATTGCCGCTGCTACTTCATGGACTCTTACAGAGGAAGACAGCATCTGTGAAGGACCAAATAAGCTAGCTGCATGGCGCAGGCGATTACGTCCCTGGCCATAGCACCCACCCATCGCGTCATCCTCGCCTGTTGCTTCGACAGCGAATCGGGCTCTGCATGCTCAGGCTCAGTGACTTCCACATCAGAGAGACGAAGAGGGCGCACGCGATCTGGTGGCATTCGCTGCGTCTCGCTGCGCCGTGAAGACGGACTGGCCGCCGATGATTCCTTTTGGATCTTCCACGGAATTTCGAGAGTAGGAGAAGTACGACGCGCTGCATTCCTCTTGGAAGCAGGGTCTGCAAAGACCTCTTCTGAAACCGAGAGCTCATTACTGCGCGCGACCGATTGAACCCGTGCGGCCTTGTTTACGGTGCGACCAAAGTAGTCCAACTGTCCGTTCAGATTGACCATGATCACAGCGACAACTCGGTGGCACAGATTGCCAAAGACTCGGACGTGACTGACAGCGCGCTGCGCAACTGGGTGGAGCGCAGTTCGCTGCACGGAGTCGGTGGGGAGCTATCCGGCCACGAGCGGCAGGAGCTTGTGCAGCTGCGCAAAGACGTACGCGTCCTGCGGATGGAGCGTGACCTGTAAAAAAGAGGCCGCGGCCTTCTGCGCCAAGGAGCTGACGTGAGGTTTGCGTTCATCCAAGCGCAGAAGGCCGAGTTTCCCGTCGAGTTCATGTGTCACCACCTCGCGGTTACTCGCAGCGGATTCTAGAGGTGCAGTTGCGCCTCCTTCTGCGGCGAGTTTTAGCTGATACCGAGTCGCTTCATCCGAGATGCCAGTGTCGTTGGCTTCAGACCAA
>CALLYL010000829.1 GCA_937859535.1 uncultured Myxococcales bacterium | reverse complement strand
ACGACCGTGACCGGCTCTGCGGCAAAGTAGGCCGTGCCCTGCGGCGAATCGAGGTAGGCACCGCGCTCGCCGAGTGTGACGACTACCACGGTTGCGCCCAGGCTGCGGACCACTGCGGCACCTGCTTCGACGCTCTCTGTTCCACACAGCAGTGGTAGTTCATCATCGGTGAGCTTGACAACGTCACAGCCGCTGAGGACTTTGCGGAGCAGAGGCGGCGCTTCCTTGATATCGGGCCACAGATGCGGTCGCAGGTTGAGATCACAGCTTATGAGGCGCCGTGCTTGCTGTTTTTGAGCCAGTGCCAGCGCATGCAGCGTAGCGGTCCGTGACGGCTCGCGGGACAGCGATGACGAACCGAAGTGAAACAGCCGACCCCGTTGAACCATCGGCGGAGGGATCTCGGCGGGCGTGATCAGCATGTCTGCCGAGGGATGACGATAGAACAAGAAGGACCGCTCACCGTCGCTGGCAACCGATACGAAGGTGACGCCGGTGCGTGCGGTTTTGTGCGTCGAAATTCCGTCGATGGCAAGACCTTCGCTCGCGAGTCGCTTTTTCAGGAATCGGCCAAAAGCATCCGATCCCACTTGCGTGATGAGCGCGGTGGGGATGCCCTGACGCTGTAGTCCAATCGCCAGATTGCAGGGCGCGCCACCGGAGTGACGCATGAATCGATCAACGTCCTCGAGGAGCACTCCGGGGGTCTCGGGAAACAGATCGACCAGCGCTTCCCCAAAGACCACCGCATCAACGGCCAACGGCGGAGCACCCGGACGAGCGGTTGGAGCTGACTGCATGGCTTATGAGCTTACTTCAAACCGCCATCACTGGGACGACGCCGTCGGGCGGAAGAATCAGCATGGGTTCGGTATAGCGCTGGACTTCCTCGACCGTGGTGCCGGGGGCGATTTCGACCAGATGAAGCCCGTCCGGACCGATATCCATGACCGCCAGATCGGTGACGATTCGGGCGACGCAGCGCGGGGCGGTCAGGGGCAGCGAGCACTCCTTGACGACCTTGAAATCGAAGGCACCCTCGGCGGCACCTTTGACCTTGGCGACGTGTTCCATCAGGATGATCACGCGACGGGCACCAGCGACGAGGTCCATCGCGCCGCCCATGCCCTTTACCATCTTGCCGGGAATCGTCCAATTGGCCAGATCGCCGTTTTGGGCAACTTGCAGCGCTCCGAGGATGCAGATGTCGACGTGCGCCCCGCGAATCATGGCAAACGATTCTGCGGACGAAAAGTACGACGACCCGGGGAGTTCGGTCACGGTCTGTTTGCCGGCATTGATGAGGTCAGGATCTTCCTGTCCTTCATACGGGAACGGGCCGGTTCCGAGCATCCCGTTTTCTGACTGAAGAACGACGTCGACGTCCGGTGGAACGTAGTTGGCGACCAGAGTCGGAAGACCGATTCCCAGGTTGACGTAGAAACCATCGCGCAGCTCGCTGGCGACACGACGGGCCATTTGCTCTCGAGTAATTGCCATCGCCAAAGGCTCCTTAGACCGCCGCCGTGGGACGGGGTCGCACGGTTCGCTGCTCGATCGGTTTCACGTAGTTTGCGCCTTGGAAGATGCGCTTTACGAAGATGCCAGGGGTGTGGACCTGATCGGGCGGAATCTCGCCGGGCTCGACGAGCTGTTCGACCTCGGCGATGGTGATGCGGGCCGCTGTCGCCATGACCGGGTTGAAGTTGCGGGCGGTCTTGCGGAACAGCAGGTTGCCGAAGCGATCGCCTTTCCAGGCTTTGACCAAGGCATAGTCGGCGGGCAGCGCGGTTTCGAGGATGTAGTGTCGCTCTCGGCCGAGGCGGTCTGTGAACACCCGAACTTCCTTGCCCTCGGCGCGGAGGGTGCCGTAGCCGGTCGGAGTGAAGAAGGCCGGGATTCCGGCACCCGCAGCGCGCATCCGTTCGGCGAGCGTTCCTTGCGGACACAGCTCCACCTCAAGCTTGCCTTCGAGGAACATGCGCTCGAAGGTCTTGTTCTCTCCAACGTACGAGGCAATCATCTTGCGGACCTGGCCGTTCTGGAGCAGTTTGCCCAGTCCCTTGCCGTCGGTGCCGCAGTTGTTGGAAATCAGCGTGAGTTCGCGGGTACCGCGACGGAGCAGCGCCTCGATGAGGTTCTCGGGGTTGCCGCACAGGCCAAAGCCCCCGCTCATGATCGTGACCCCGTTCGACACGTCGAACAGAGCCGAGTCGGCGTCTTTGAAGGTCTTATCCATAGCCCGCAGCTTGCACCGAACGACGCCGCTTCTGCAACAGCTCCCCCATCCGATTCTGGGCCAATCGGCGTCGACTGCTCGGCCTGGGCGATGTCTGCTGATGTGGTACAAGCTCGCGATGGCTACGGAGTGGTGCGGACCGTTTTGCTTTTATGAACTGCGTACGATCGATCGGGCCGCCGCGAGAGACTTTTACGGAGCGGTATTTGGTTCCGAGTCGATCGCGGTTGGTCGAGAAGACACACCCCTGTGGGTGCGATTCGATGGTGAAAGCGTAGGAGAAATTACAATTCTGCCGCCGCAGGCTGTTGAAAAGGGGGCTCCGGCGCACTGGCTCGGCCACCTGGGCGTGTCCGATGTCGAGCAGGCCGTGCAGCGCTGGGAGTCACTTGGTGCTTGCCAGCTTGGGCCACGGAGACGAACTGCGGATGGTTACCAGATTGCGCTGATCCGTGATTCGTTTGGATCTGTAGTGGCTCTTACGAATCGAGAATGCTCGGCTGCGCCACGCGGAGTGCTGTGGCACGAGTTGCATACCGAGGACCAGGAGCGGGCGGTTCTGGGTTATGGCCAAGCGGTCGGGATTGTGAAAACCGAGGCCTTCGATCCCGGACTTGGCATCGGACTGTATCAGCAGTTTGCCTGGCAAGACTCGCAGTCCAGCGTCGGTGCGATGGTCAGCAGCGTGCGGATTCCTGGGGTGCATCCGCACTGGCTGTACTACTTCAAGGTTCCCGACCTCATGCGTGCGCTCGAACGGACGGAGTCTCTTGGCGGGCGGGTCTATCAGGGGGTCCGGGTGCTGCCAAGCGGAGCGCGGGTGGCGCAGTGTGAAGATCCCCAGGGTGCGGTGTTCGGGCTGCTTCAGTCGCCCTAGCGTGGGAATCCTTCGTCGCTAGGCGGGGGAGGGTGGTCGCTCGCGGATTCCTGGTTCCGTATCACGTAGTGCTTCCGCTACAGTCTGCGGCCTATGGAGCGTGCGCGGTTTGCCGGATGGGCGTTTTGCGTCGGCCTCGGGCTTGGCCTCACGGCCTGTGCTGCTGTCGAAGAAGGCCCGCGCTACGACGAGCGCTGTCTGCTAAGGGTCCACTTCCGTCCCGACATCACGCTGGCGCGCAAGGATGTGACGCTGACCAGGGCGCAGGTCGAGCAGCCGGAGCTGATCGGGAGCTGGGATGGCTATCGGCGACCTGGCTATCGGCGTTTCGACGAGCAAGTGTCCCAGCAAGGGAATCGCTACTTCACCCTGTCGCTGCCGCTGCCGCCGGGTCGCTATCGTTATGGTTTTATCGTTGGAAGCGAGCTGCTGACCGATGACCTGAATCCGCACAGCGAGTTCGCCGAACATCCGCTGTGGAGTGACTCGACGCCGTATGAAGGGGAGTGGTCGGTGACAGAGCTGGCCGATTGCCGATTGCCAACGCTCAGTGTCGGACCGATTGCGGTGGAGGACAGCTCTTCCTTGGTTGCACGCGACGGCAAGCTTCGGGTCGAGTTTGGGCTGACTCCTGGCATCGAAGCGGCACAGCTTGGCTCGCTGCTCGTCGAGGTTCGTTACAACGGGGAGCTACTGACTTCGCCCCCTGTGCAGCTTTCCCAGCCGTCGGACACCGCAGCAGTTGTGGCCCTTACGGGTCTGGCGAGTGGCAAGTATCAGGTTCAGCTCTCGGCCCGAGATCTGCTCCATGGCGTGGCGCTGAAGGCAACGGCGCAAGCGATGGTTTCCCCGCGACGACCGGTGGTGCGAAGTGGACTCAGTGAGGCGGAGCGCCAAGACACGGTGCTGTATCACGTCCTTATCGATCGCTTTCGGGGAGCCGCCGGCGCTCTGGCA
>CALLYL010000828.1 GCA_937859535.1 uncultured Myxococcales bacterium | reverse complement strand
TATCGACGATCGGAGATGCTGCCGTCGCCAAGCGTCGCGCCGTGCAACTCCTTGAGGTGCGAGGTCAACCCGCAGATCATCCAACGCTGCCCGGCTTTCCAGAGGGTCGCTACCTCAAATTCATCCTCTGCGCCGTGAGCTAAGATGCAGCCAACCGCAGAATT
Source organism: uncultured Myxococcales bacterium (assembly GCA_937859535.1). Lineage (GTDB taxonomy): Bacteria > Myxococcota_A > Polyangia > Palsa-1104 > JAEUJZ01 > JAEUKA01. Next base: position 6,971 of record CALLYL010000828.1, on the reverse strand, counting down.
CGCCGAGCCTTTCGCTGAACTGCCCGACGCAGTAGAAGACACCTGGGGTGAAGAAGAGGTCGCCGAGACGGACGACCAGCACCATGGCGTACGCACGATCGTCCTGCCTGCCACGAGCGATCGTCCGAGCACCATCGAGCAGAGTTTCGTCGTCGAACCCGAGTGTCACGGCTACCGGCTCGATCGCTTCCTGCAAAAAAAGATTCGTCGTCTATCACGAGCCCGCATCCAGCGCGTCATCCACGGCGACTGTGACGTCGAAGGCCGAAAGGCCCGTCCCAACACGCGAGTCTACAGTGGCCAGCGCGTCAGCTTCCGTCGCCCTGCCCCCTCTGAGCCCGAGGTGCCCCGCAACATCGGCATCGTCCACACCGACCCAGACTTCTACGTGATCGACAAGCCGGCGGGACTACCGATCCATCCGACGGCGCGCTATCACTATTCGACGCTGACCGCAGTGCTCAGGGAACGGTTCCCGGACGAAGCGCTCCAAGTGGCGCATCGGCTGGATCGAGAGACATCTGGGCTGATGCTGGTCGCCCGCAACCCAGAGTCGGGATCTCGGCTCAAGATCGCGTTCCAAAAGCGACTCGTTCACAAACGCTACCTTGCGATCGTCGTTGGAGAGCTACCTCTTGGGGATGGTGAAGAACTGCTGATCGACAAACCACTCGGTACCGCAGGAACGGTGGTGCGCGTACGGGTTGGGGTACGTGCGGTAGCTGATGGCGGTCTGCCGGCCCAAACAGTGGTTCGGGTACTCCGTCGCTTTCCCGGACACACACTTGTCGAGTGTCGACCCCACACTGGACGACAGCACCAGATACGCGTCCACCTGTGGGACTTGGGCTATCCGATCGTGGGTGACAAGCTCTATCCCGATGAGGAGCTGTTCATGAAGTGGTCCGAGGAAGGAGATGCCGCGATCGCCGGGCTGCTGCCACTGCCGAGACATGCCCTCCATGCGGCTGGGATTGGTTTTCCTCACCCTCGCAGCGGCGAACTGGTGGAGTTCTCAGCCGACCTCCCCAGCGACCTAGCCCGCTTTCTGGATGAGCTGATTTGAGATGGCGACACGCTCTTTGACGATGTGGCGCTTCGCTTTGCCGTAATCTGGGGCGAAGAGTGGTTTTTGCGAGTGAAGCATGGCCAAACGCTCGAACAGTAAGTCGTCACCGACGGTCACCAAGCTACGCACCGAAGATCCCAGCGTGGACCCAGACACTGCACCCGACGCTGAGTCTGCGGATTTTGACTCTTCTGAGCCAGCGAGCATGGCGACGCCCATCCCCAAGGCGCGTCGCACACGCGGCACAGCCGTACGGCTTCCGCGCAATCTGCGCAAAAAAAAGTCGGATACCGAGACTGCACTCCCGCCGCTGAAGAGCGAGTCGAAAGCGGATCAGTCGGAAGAAAAGAAATCCGTCCCCGACTTGATGCAGAGCTACTTCAAGGACATAAACCGGCTACCGGTGCTGTCGTCTGCTGCGGAGTACGAGCTCGCCCGCCGCATCGGCATCATGGAAGAGGTGCTGTGGGTCCAGATTCTGTCGCTAGCCCCACTACTGCCGCACCTGCTGGCGATCCTGACAGAGGTGCTCGGTAAGGCCCCGCCGGAGTTCCCGGCGCTCGAAAAGGCAGCAGCAGAGCTTTGCGCCAGTGGCCAGTCGTCAGGCAAATCGCTGTCTCAAGCCGCCGGCCCCCTGTCGACGAAACTGCGCCAGCTTGACCTCGACCGCGTCTATGTCGGCCTGATTCTCGACGAAATTCGCCTGCTCGATCACACACGAAAAGAGGGACATCCCTCGGTGGTGACGCAGATCACCGACGACATATGGCGGATCTACGTCCAGGGCACCGGCGTGATCGCGCAGCTCATTTCACGAGCCAAGGAGGACTTCGTAAAGGCGAACCTCCGTCTGGTGGTGTCGATCGCACGACGTTTCAACTTTGGCCGCATGCCGCTGTCGGATCTGATCCAAGAAGGCAATATGGGTCTTATCAAAGCGGTCGAGCGCTTCGATTACCGTCGCGGCTATCGATTCTCGACCTATGCGTCGTGGTGGATTCGTCACGCCATCTCACGCGGGGTTGCGGACAAGTCTCGCGTCGTAAGGCTGCCGGTCCACCTGATGGCCGAGATGCACACGCTGCTCCGTCACAAGCGTCGCCTGACCCGCGAGCTGGGCCGAGCCCCCAGCAACGATGAGTTAGCGACCGCAACAGGGCTCAAAGCCGACAAGATCGCCAAGATGGATCTGTCGCTCGTCGAAGATGCGGTCTCACTGGATCGCGAAATCTCGGCCCGCGACGGACGCTCCTTTGTCGACTTTCTGGAGGACGAGAGCGCCGAGCTGAGCATGAGCGAACGCCTGATCAGCGAAGGCATGCTGCGCGAGGTTCAACACCTTCTGCAGGGCCTCACCGGCACCGAAGCCGACATCCTGCGACTACGCTTCGGCTTTGAAAGCGAACAAGAGCTTACGTTTCAGGAGATCGCCAACAAGTATCGGCTGTCCCGCGAGCGCATTCGTCAGATTCAAGAACAAGCTCTCAATAGGCTCCGTCGTGCACTGGCCCGCAAGGACCTGATCTAAACCGATTACCGAGGGACGATGCGGCTTGGACCGGGACGCTGGCTGAACGCACAAATGCAGCTCTTATCGTGGCTGGGCGAGGAGCTACATGGAGAAAGCTTCTTGGCCGAGCAACGTCCGCAGGGCCGGAGTGTCGTCGTCAAGATCCTCCATGCCGAAGCGTGCCGGACTCCCGCGTACATCGAGCGGTTCCGTCACATTGCCGAGCGAGCGATGCTGCTCAGCCATCGTCACTTGGCGGCCGTTCATGCTTTTGGCGTGCTACCGATCGGTCCAACTGCGGATCGCGGTCAGCCGCAAGACACAGGGCCCGAGCTTGGTCTGCGCACACTGTCCTCCGGTGGTCAGGGCATCCCATGGATCGCGACCGACCCGATGGAGGGGCCAGACCTGCGGAGCTATCTTACCGACGGAATTGCCCCGGAGACGCTGCTGTCACTGCTCATGCCGATGTCGGACGCGCTGGATCAGGCGGCAGCGCTCGGTCTATGCCACGGTGAGCTGCTCCCGCAAAACCTCCTGATGATTCAGGATCCCGATCAGCCGCCACGTCTGGTGCTGGTCGACCTAGGGCTGGCGAAGGTGCTCTCTGCCGATCTGCTCGATCTACCGATGCCGCCGGGGAGCATTGCCTATCGCAGCCCAGAGCAATGCCGCGATGGCCGCGACGTCACGGCTGCCTCGGATCGCTACGGTCTGGCGACGATCCTGTACGAGGCCGTCGCCGGTCGACCGCCGTTTGTATCGAGCGATCCCCATAAACTCATGCAACTCCACTTGTCGGCCCCGGTCCCACCTTTGCGGACACTGGCCCCACGACTACGCAACGCCGAGGCGCTTGATACCTTCTTTGTCCGTGCCCTGGCGAAGCAACCGGAGGCCCGATTTCCATCGGCGATGGCCATGCTCGAGGAATTTCACGAAGCGATCAGCCAGCGGCCCAAGCGCCCGATCAGGGACAGCGATCGCCGTCGCTCACCGCGCTGGTATCGTTTGTCACGGCAAGGTCAGAGCGACAAAGTGCTCGATGTGATCGTCGGTCCTCGTGCCGTCCTGGGCAAGCAGTCCGAGTGCGACATGGTCTGTCAAGCGCTTCCTTCGCCGGATTTCGACTCGCTCACCGCTGCGATCAGTCGAGAGCATGCCGTGCTCATCTGGCTCGACAACCGCTTGAGCGTCCTCGATCAAAGCAGCAATGGCACCTTCGTCAACGACAAGCGAGTCGGTCCACGGTTAACGCCACTCCCCGATGAAGCCACGGTCCGTCTCGGAGAGCATCTGAATGTGCAGGTCCGCCTGATTCGTCCGGGCTCGCGGTCAGGGACAACAGGAGACGACAGCGATGCCATCGGTGCGCTGCTCATCCGACGTGACGCCTTCGCAACCGGAGCCCCGGCGACGCTGATGCTGTGGGGAAACCTCGATCTGAGCGGTTCGACGCTGGCTCGACTCGGTGGCGCGCTGAGGCTGGGCCAGGTGTGGGTATCTCAGCGCGAGCTATGGTGGAGCGGACATGCGACGGTGGTTTGGCAAAGGCAGGATCAGTCGACGGTGCTCGGCCCGGCACCGCTGCGTCACGGCGACGTACTCACCAGCAGCGACGCAGTGATTTGCATCGAACACTAGCCACCCTGACTCAAACTACCTTCCATCACAGATGAGATTGATAGCCAGTCTCGACAGAAAACGTAAGCGTGTCACCGCATAGGCCCCGATCGTGACGGCCTCCGAAGATCACGACCTCTTCGCGCTCGGCATCGTAGGCGCTCGCTGACTCGGCCCTTGGCGATGGTGGTGTCCCGAGGATTGGTCGAAACTGGGCCGTTGACTCATCGAGTAGATAGCTGTCCTGACGCAGCCCCACCGCGCTATCGCCCAAACCGACCCATACCCCACTGGTGCCCGTGGAGCTCTGGAGTGATGCCGCGACGTGCTGATAACGACTCAACACAAACGGCGGACGGTACACAGGAGCGACGGACCACTCTGTGCCATCGAAGCGCCAGATCACTTCGTCAGACTCAAATGCCGTTGTTGGCTGTGGACCAAGCCACCCACCAATGAGCAGCGACTCGCGTTCGCTCGGCAGCGGCACCAGCGTCGCGCCAATTCGACAGCGCGGCAGATGGCTCGGCACAAGTGGAGCGACCGGACACAGCGACGATGAACCCTGCTGCCAACCATGCCCATCCCACAGCCACGTCTCGCCCAGCGATGCGCCGGTGCCATCCTGCCCGCCAAACAGAACCGCGCCGCGACCAGTACCGACGGGCCCTACACCGATCGCAGCCAACCGCCGAGCGCTCGGAGACGACGTCGCAACGCGCTGCCAGGACAGCGCCAGGGGATCCAACAGCCACGAATCCCCCAGGACACCGTTTGCCCCTTGACCGCCGAACAGCAAGACCTGGCCGCTCGCTGGATCATAGACGAAGCCGTGCTGACTCCGCGCTGATGGACCGGGGCTTGCGCTCAGCTTGTGCCACCACAGCCCGTTCCACTCCCACAAATCATCCAGCAGCGCGCCACTCGCACTCACACCACCGTGCAGCAGCAGGTTGTGGGTCTGCGGTACGAAGGTCATTGCCGCACCTCGCCGTGGTTCAGGAGAAGCGCACGGAGCCACCGCACAGCCAAGCGCAAGCTTAACCACTGCCCGACCCAAGCTGGCCCGCGTACCCACCGCCAAACCGACCAGCTCGGACCGCCCCCGATCGTCTTCTGCAGACGCTCGCACGTACACAGCCCGTCTACTCGGCAGCGAGGGTGCCTCCGGCAGGGAAATCTTCAGGGTGCCGCCGCTCGCCGCGTCACTACCAACCAGCGAGCGACGAACCAGTCGATCTCCGTCGCGAACCATGACCTCGATGGTGCTCAGCGTTCGCTCCGGCGGAACGACCAATGTGAGCGCAAGACAGCTTGCCTCCGGACAGTCCGACTGCGAAGAACCACACCCCACCCACTGCGCCAACACGAGCAGCAGAACCAGCGACAGCCTCCCCAAGGACACATATCCGCAATCATTTCGAGTAGTCACGGCCCCGAATTATTGATGAGCGCCGGATAATTAACAAACGATATTTAGTAATGATTATTACTAAATCTACAAAGGCTCAAAAATCTACAATTCCTATGGCTGGCGACGCGTGATCCAGATGGAGCCACACCCAAGCTTGCGCGCCCCCCCCAAAGGCCGATAAAGCCTTTTACGCGCAAACAGCAGAGAGGCCCATACGGACGACCCTGCAAAAAAGTACGCTTTGTTACTGAACAACTACGCCGAGAATAGCTTCTCGATCTCGGTCTCGACCTTGCTCTCGGTGGTCCCTTTGGCGACCGAGAGTTCTTTGACGATTAACGTGCGTGCCGTGTCCAGCATGCGCCGCTCGCCAAACGACAGCGTCTTCTGGTTCTTCAGTCGATAGAGGTCACGGAAGACCTCAGCCACCTCGAACAGAGAGCCGGTTTTGATCTTCTCCATGAAGCCGCGATAGCGACGATTCCACGTCTGCTTATCGATATGGACCTCTTTCTCGCGAAGGATGTCATAGACCTCTTGGATTTGGTCTTTTTGGACAACTTCGCGTAGGCCCACCTGGTCCGCCTTGTCGAGGGGAACCAGGATTCGCATATCCGTGTCCAGGATACGCAGGCAGTAGAAGCGATGGATCTTCCCAGAGATCTCTTTCTCATCGATGCCGACGATCTCTGCGACGCCCTGAGCCGGGTAGACCGCCTTGTCGCCGACTTGGAAGCGGATCATACGTTCCTCCTAGTGCAGTTGTGCTAAGCGACCAGACCGCGTGGGCTGCGAAAGCGTCAGCCAAACGACCTGGGTACCTTCCATCACAATGTCGGTAGTGCAGCCGCTTCCTAGGAAGAGCCGCGATGATTGAGCACAGAAGCGCCCGATCTGCGGCTATGAAAGCATACAACCACCTTTCATTTCAAGGGGTTATCTCAAGGCGCAGGGGTATTAGGCGTTCTTCCGACGCTGAGAGGCTTACTTCTCAACGCGTCCAAGCGGCTGGCAGCCATCGCGGACGGGACTCGGTGCGCGGCGTGGCTCGTGACGATCGGTTATGGGCGGCTGCTACTTACTCACCGACGGAGACAAGTCCCGGAGCAGAAATGGCAGGCTCTGCTCGGCCCGCGTCCGCAACGAGTCCCAAGGGTCCGAACCATTCGCCGTAGACCGGTAGAACTGGACCTTACTGATGTACGCAGGGGCGGACAGCGCCGCACGCACTGCTGAGTCATGAACCTGAGCCTGCGGGTGGTCGACGTCGGAATAGTCAAAGGCCAGCCGCTCGACCCGCGCACTGACATCGGTCTGAAGGAGCTTGATATACGGCGACCCGACAAACCATGGAC
>CALLYL010000827.1 GCA_937859535.1 uncultured Myxococcales bacterium | reverse complement strand
CTTTTCGGGCTCCTGACCTGCCCTGACCCCATTGCAGAGCGTCTTTTCGGGCTCCGGAGCTGCCTACCCCCGAAATGCACTGCGCTGTTTCGGGCTCTCGACCTCGATTTGGTGAAGTTCGCTGCGGCCTGGGGAGGTCGCGAGCTGCCCGACGTCGTGCGTTTTTGTGTGGAGGGGTGGGAATAGCTGCGCGGGGGGCTCTGTTTGTACCTGCACAAAGGAGAACACCCAGATGAAGCGCTTTTCGTTGACGGATTTAGTGCGACTGCCCCGACTTGATGCCGCAAGTGCGGTGGCGCTGGTGCAAACGCTGCTCACCCTGGCGGAGTCCCACAAGAAGCTGCCGCCCGGCGTGGCGCAGGCCCACAAGCGACTCGCCTCCGTTCACAAAGAGGTGGCCGAGGCCCTGACCCAGCGACTGTCGGTTGGGCTCGTCGACCCGCAGCGGGCGCGGCTCGCGGATCGCGGCGAAGACCTGGCCTTTTCGGCGCTGTTTGACTTCCTGACCGGCTGGAGCAAGCTCCCTGCCCCGTCGAAGCAGTCGGCCATCGCCCAGAGCCTGCTGACGGCCCTGTACCCCACCGGCCTGCGCTTTACCCTGCTCGGCTTTCAGCAGGAGTGGGCGGAGTGCCAGGCACGGCTCGACCGCATCGATCGCGAAGGACTCGCCGCGAAGCTCAAGGCCCTCGGGGGAGAGCCGTTCCTAGACAACCTCCGCGCCGCCCACAAAGAGTACGGCGAGGCGCTCGGCGTGACCCAAGTGCGGGCCGAGCCTGCGCCCCCCACGGCAGTGGTCAAAGAGCCGCTCGTCCGACTCCAAGAAGCGCTGCGCAAGTACGTGCTCCAGGTCATCGCCCAGGTCGACGAGTCCGATCCAGCCTCGGCCCAGCGAGCCGCCGACCTACTCGCCCCCGTAGCCGAGTGGCAAAGCCGAGCCACAAAGCCCGCAAACCCCGAAGCCCCAGCCCCAGCCCCACTAGCCCCAGAACACGCCGCCAGCCCGCGTTAGCGCAGTCAACTCACAGCTCAGCAGCCTCGGGTTGCGGGGGCGGCAATCCGACCCGAGATCTCAGCACGGCGCGAAGCGCTTGGATCTCGTCCGGGATTCTGTTGTGCAGGCGCTGCGCCTCGCCAATCGCACGGATGAAGTCGAGATGAACCCTGTCTGAATGCTCTCCACTGGGACGCCCCTTGGTCCACACTGCCGTGACCACCTCTTGGAGCAGCTCCTTCCCTGAAAAGTGCTCTCGCCACGCTCCGCTCGTGAGCAGCGCTGCATACCTTTCGTGGTGCTGCGCCAGGTTCGCCCGTACCCACGCATCGGTCGTTCTGGCTCCGATGGCAGGTCGCGTTGTCATCCACCAATCGCTAGAAAAGATGGCCGTCTCTGCCTCTGTCTGGGTCGTCACCTTTCCTACCTTTGGGTGCTCGACAAACCTATCGGTGATGGCATTTCTCACCTCCGAGATGGCATGGCGGCAGCTCATCCACCAACACCTCTTGCTGGCGAGCTGCTGAAGCCGAGCGCTGATCTCCGCTGCCGTCTTGTTGGACGAATTCAACCGGCAGTCGAACATCGCTTGGCTATCGAGGGCGAGGTTTTCGACCTCAAAGACCTCGCTGGTCAGGACTCCTTCCGGGTCGTCTTGCCACTTGGGCCGATTCGTTCCACCAAAGTCTCGATCACGGAAGCCGAAGACGTGGAGGAACCCTTGGGTGCGCGCCGACTTCACCACCGCGTGGATGTTCTCGTGTCCTCCTGCGATCAGAAGTCCGATATCCGAGTCCTGCCATACCTCACGGAGATAGGTGCGCGTGTCCTCATCTTCCACCCACACGAGAATCTTGTGGGTTCGGTAAAGCGTCGGCAGGTCCGAGGGTGCGGTCACGATGGCTCTCCCTCGGCTGGAACCGGCGTTGCCGTGCGCCAAGCCAGCGAGCGCGGATCACTGTCATCTACGAGCAGAAACCGCTCGAAGCCATAGGCTTGGTCCCAGATGGCATCGGCATGAGACGCCGAAATCAGCTGCGCACCGGGCGATAGCATGCGAAGCGCTGGGATCAGGGTCGCTTGCCACTGCGGGTGCAGATGCAGCTCGGGCTCGTCTATCAGTAAGAGTCCGCCCTTGAAGTCGTTCAGGATGATCCACCCCGCGAAAGAGAGCAGCTCGATCTCGCCAGCGCTCACCCGATCGATGGGACAAACAATGGTCTCGCCACGCACGACAAAGAGATCGGCGAGTAGCTCGTCGTCCCCTGACTGAGTGTCGACGATTCTCGCGTCAATCCTCGTTCCGTCGCTCCCATGAAACTTGTTCCAGGCCACGTTGATTCGATGAAGCCAAGTATCGGCCTTGCTCATCCCACTGAGTGGTGGCTGGTAGCCTTCGCGGGCTCGCTCATCACAGATTTTCTGCTTCAATCGCCACAGGCGATTGTTTTCGTTGTCGCGGGGCCGATTCCCTGCCCCGAGCGGATGAACAGGACCAACCAGCTCGGGTGTACGCCACGAGGAAAACAGCTCGACCGCCATTGATTTGGGACCGGAGGCGGGAATTGGCTCCTCTGTTCCGCTAGATCGAATGACGTGCTTGTCTGCCGTGCGTACCCAAGTAACAGCCGGTTTGCCATCAAGCGACACATCCAGCTCAATGATGGCCCCAGGATCGAGCGTCACTCGCCAGTGCTGCTCACGCTGGGACTTGTCCAGATCACGAACGATCAGTGACTCCATCCCAAGACCGAGGAGCACGGCTTCGAGCACGGTCGTTTTTCCGCAGCCGTTTGGACCCGCCAAAACGACGGTCTGACACGGCTCACCGTTTGGTGCCACCAAGTTCAGCTCCAGTGGTGTCTGAATCCGTCGGAACTTCTCGATTCGGATACGATGAATGTGGGGCACAACCATGCCCGGAGCTTATCCCGAACAGCCGTCGTCGCTACAAGCCCTTTTCAAGCAAAGACGAAGGCCGAGCCCGAGCTAACGCGGGCCGAGGCAGCGGCTAGCCTGAGCCAGTCCAGGGACTACTCGTCAATCAGGGCTTGGATGCAGGATTTGACTTCTTGGGAGTGCCAGAGCTGGCGTTCGCTGACGATGAAGTAGCGGACTTGGCCGTCTCGGTCGATGAGGAACGACTCGGGGAACTTCTCGGTGCCGTAGGCTTGGGGGGCCTTGCGCTCCTTGTCGAGCAGCACGGTCATCGCCGAGCCCTTCGGGAAGTGATCACGCACCAAGTCCCAGTTTTCATCGACGCTCACCGCCAGCAGCGAAAACGGCTGGCCCTTCATGCTTTCGGCCAGGTGCTCTAGGGAAGGCTCCTCGACCGCGCAGGTCGGGCACCAGGTCGCCCAGAAGTTGACCAGCACCACCCGCCCCCGCAGAGACGACAGCTTCACGTCCTGGCCGTCATGGGTCTTGAGGGCAAAGTCAGGCGCGGGCTGCGGCAGTCGTCCGAGCACCGGGTTCTGCGCCGTCGGGCGAAGGACTTGGCAGGGGGCCTCACGGGTGCGGCGGACGCCTTCGCGGCCACGCTGAACGGCATCGGGCACGGTCCACGCGAAGTAACCGACGAGCGCGCAGGTGACGAGCCCGGCGACCCCGTACGCGGTCAGTTGGCCGGTCGACCAAGTGGGGGTGGGCATGGCTTTTCTAGATAACCTCCGGGAGCCGAGCGTACTTGAGTTCACGATTTGCAGCAACGCACAGCGCCGAAAACTCTTGTCGCGGACGTGATAGGCTAAAGAAAGTGGCCAAGCCGAACCTCCCCCAAGGCGCTACGGAGCCCGCACCCACCAGCATCGAGCCGAAACGAATGCCGGCCGATCTGATGCACGCGGTCGACCTGGCGATGGAGCACCCGGCCCGAGAGGTTCCCCAGATGCAGCTAGCGCGCACGCTGGAGGAAGCTGGGCCCAAGACCTTCGTCTACATCGACAGCCACGGTCGAGTCCGTCCGCCGACCCAATACAAGATGATGCAGGCTGCCTCGTACGCGATGCTGACCACGATCCTCGTCGGCGGAAGCGTCCTATACACCTATCTGTGGGGGCTGCTCGGGCTGTTGTTTCCACTGGTATTCGGGTCACTCGTCGGTCGCAACCTGATGGTGACCCGGCGGATCAACCAGGCGGCGCTTTTGTCCTCTCACGATCGGCTGGATGAGGCCGAGTCGATCCTGCGACGCCTGCTGCGGCGGAAGCTGCTCGGGCGACGGCTGCGGGCCCTGTGTCACCACAACCTGGGCGCGGTGGCGACCCGGCGCGGTGAGCATGCCGAGGCGCTCATCCAGCTTCGCAGCGCGATATCGCTGTACCAAGAGTCATGGCGCAAGAGCCCGCACCTGCGCTCGTGTCAATACGGCGAGGTGATCGCGCTGTGCAACCTGGGCCGTCCGGACGAAGCCCGTGAGCGTCTGACGTCGATTCGCAAGACCGAACAGGGCGACTACCTGCTGCTCAAATACTGGACGACGGATCTGTATGTTCGCTTCTGCGCAGGTGAAGAACCACCGCCGCCGAGCGAGCTGTGGGAGCGGGCCGAGCGGGCGCTAAAGATCACGGCCTCGTCGGTGCTGCTCGCGCTATGTGCCTGGGCCTACACCAAGGGCCGAACCCCCGATCAAGACATGGCGTGGCACCTGCTTCGGGAGTCACTCGATCGGCTCGACAACGAACCGCTCGGACGGATCATGCCGCCGCTGTGGAATTGGATGGCCCAAAACCGCACCGCTGCGGAGTCCGCCGCGTAAGGGTTTCATCCAAGATGGCAGCCTCTTTGCAACTCGCACGCAAGCTGTCCTCTTCTGGCGACGGTTCCGCCGAGGAACGGGCGCTGGTGGCGATTGACACCCAGGGCGCGGTGATCTCACCGCTCCGCCGCTATGCCGGACGGGCTGCGGTCTATGGGGCGCTGTCGATCCTGTCGGGAATTGGCGTTTGCTCGCTGCTTTCGGGGGATCCACTGGTGCTGGCGCTGAGTCTGGTCGGCACGGCGGCGTGGGGTCATGGGCTGCTCGTCACCCGCTGGCTGGAGCAAGCGTCGCAGCTAATCCATGTGTCGCGACTCGATGAGGCGGAACTGCTGCTCCAGCGCTGTCTGCGGCCACCGTGGGGCAGCGAGGCAGTGCGTGGTCATGCCCACCTGCGCCTATCGACCGTGGCCAGCCATCGCGGAGATCACCAGGCGGCGCGGGATCAGGCGCGCTTTGCGTCGGCACTGTTTGCGGGAGAATACCCACCGCAGCCGCAGTTCCTGCAACTGGCGCGCTACCAGGAAGTCCGGGCGCTGGTGTCGATGGGCCAGCAGGCCGAAGCCCGTCATCACTTCGCCGAGGTCCAAAGTGTGCCAGCCGGTGACTACCTGCGGGCCCATTTCTACGTGACCGAGCTGTACCTGGCGCTCGGCGATGGCCAGGTGCCGTTTCTGGACGCGCCGCTGTGGGAACGGGCACAGCTTGCGATCGACACCGAGCATGCCCCCCCGCTGCTCGGGCTGTGTGCCTGGGGCTTTGACCGCCTGGGGGATGATGAAACCGCGAGCCACTTTGTGACCCTGTGCCAACGGCGCTGCGGGGAACGGGTCGCCATGACCTTGCCGCTGCTGGCACGGTTCCTCGATCGGATGGAAAAGCGCTAGTCGCCGGTGGGGCTGGCTTGCTCACGCTGTCGCCGTCGCCAGATCCCGAGCGCGACCAACCACGACAGAAGCGACACCGCCAGCCCAATCCCAAATGAGCGCGGAAAGTACGACACCCGCAGCGAGTGCTGACCGAGCGGTAGGGCCGACAGATCGAGCGCGAGCTGACCGTGCTCCTTGACGACCTTGACCGTGCTCGGTGATGCGCTCCAGTGTTCGTTCCAGTTCGAGTTGAGGAAGAGCCGCGCCCCCGGCTCCCGCAGCTCAACGGTGATGTCGCGCCGATTGGGGGTGTGGTCGTACTTGTGGACCTGCCCTTGCGCGGGATCGGCGAACCAGAGCTGTGGAACATCGCCCACGGCCAGCTTGTCGGCACGCTGAAGCGGCGCTTCTTCATCGCAGCCCATCACCCCGTGCCCAAGTAGCTCCAGCTCGCGCATCTGGCTCCAGTGACCTTGGACGTGGAAAAACGGCACCGGCCCGCTGGGAACGCTGAGCGGCACGGTGAAGACGCCCTCGAAGCTGTGCGCGAAAAACACCGCCCCATCGATCGCGGTCCCAAAGACCAGAAACGCGCCGAGCAGCCGACCCGGCCAGCGACTATCGATCTGACCGCGCACCCACGACATCAATCGATCGGCCCCCACCCCGCCGAGTAGGGACAGCCACAGCACCGCCAGGATGAGGTGCCGCGAGGGCACCCGCAGATCGCGCAGCACCGGCAGCTTCTGGAGCAGCGACCACGGGGCGACCGGCGAAAAGTTCCCAAGCGACAGCAGCACCGAGACGATGGTCAGCGCCCACAGCCGCCCGATCAGGGTCGGATCGTGGCGATGGGTACGACGGCCTCTTAGAATCCACACCGCGAGCGGCACCATCAGAAGCGGCACAATGAGCTGCGGCAGCCGCGCCGTGTATTCATGGGACCAATACTTGCGCTGGGGCAGCGGTCCAAAGTCGCGCCACACAAACAGGTCGACCAGCACCTGCTTGAGCAAGGTCATGTCCGGGGCCCGCCGAAACAGTGGTCGTGGATGGTCGAAGATAAACTCTAGCGTCGGTAGCATCCGATAGGCGGCCAGCAGCAGCGCCACCGCCCCCACCGCAGCGAGCAGTCCGTACAGCCGCAGGCCCGCCACAAGCTGCGAGCCGAAGCGACGCTCATCCGGCAGCGGACGAAACGCTTGCGCTGTCACCCACATCACCAGCACCTCGCCCGCCATCGCTGGAGTAAAGGTGCCGCCCAGGCAAGCAATCCAGCCCGCGATCGCGCCCGCCCAGATCAACCAGCGCAGATCATCGACGCTGCGCAGGAAAAAGTAGAGCAGCAGCGGATACAGCGACACCCCGGCGAAGTTGATGTGACCCACCGCCAAGTGCAGCGCCAGATAGCCCGATAACCCAAAGCTGGCCCCCGCCACCATCGCGCCGGTCCAGCCGATGTCGAGCCGCCGCGCCAGCACCGCCGTCCCGAAGATCCCAAGTGCCAAATAGAC
>CALLYL010000826.1 GCA_937859535.1 uncultured Myxococcales bacterium | reverse complement strand
CCCCCCGCAAGAATTTCGGTAAGCCCAGCGACGAAAAATTTCACGGCTTGATATCGCGGTGGACAATCCCCCGCACATGCACGGCGGAGAGCACTGATGCGATCTGTCGTCCCAGACGGAGCGCATCGCCGCCCAGGCTGCTCCGGTTTCGCAGGATGCGGTGCGCAAGCGACTCGCCGTCCAAGTAATCCATAACGATGTATGCGATACCGTCAACGGTCTGACCCGTCTCGAAGATATTGACCATTCCGGGGTGGCTCACCCGGTTTGCCGCGCGGGCTTCGTTCAGGAACCGAGAAGCGATGTCTTTGTTGTGGGCATATTCGGGCAGTAGGATCTTGATCGCGACCCGCCGCTCAATGTCGGGCTGGATTCCCTCGTACACGATGCCCATGCCACCTTGGCCGATCTGGCGAATGATCTGATAGGAACCGATGGTTGTAGGTATGGTCATGGATGCCTTGCTGGACATAGGGAACGGCTGCGCCTTGGCGAAGGATTCGAGTTGTCCGAAAAAGCAAGTGCCATGCCACGGTTACCCCGCGGTGGCATCTTCAGCTAGCAGCGCCAGGTGCCCTCGCTGTGTACTGTTGCGGGTCTGATGGCAACGTCAGTGCGCAGCGCGGTAGAGAATTCAAAAATGAACTTGAAAACTGTGAGTATGAATGGGTGGCGCGACATTTTGAGTCGATGGGAATGGAAGTCATCGTCTCAGATCCGAACTTTGCGCCGATATATGCAACGCGTATTAAGAAGCTCAAGATAGACAAGCGGGATGTGCGATGTCTGGTACAAGCTCGGGGTCTACAAGGCGGCTCACCGGCTGAGCGATGAGCAGCGACGGAATCGGAAGCAGCTTGCTGTGCGACAGACTCTGGTCTAGACGAGGGCTAGGCTCTCCAATCAAATCGGAGCACTGCTGCTTGGGAGTGGTTATCAGGAAGCAACGGGGGCAGCAGAGCAGTATGTCTGAAGACTTAACGATCTAAGTCTGGCGTCAGAATTGCGTCACCAACTCGCGCCGCTTGTGAACATACTGACCCGGTCTCGGTCACCGCGCCGTGGTCTGCTTGGAACGCGGACGCTAGAACGGGCAGGCTGCTTGGAGAACGTTCGGATTGCCAGTCAATGCACATTGTGCGACGGCAACGCACCTGAACGCGGTGTATTTTCGCGATCAGTAAGGCATCAGAACTTGATGCCACGCCCTTCGCAAGTGTTCATGACGACACAGATGAGGTCGTCATTAGGAATCGGACTCATCCGCTTGTTGGTAGGGGATTCCGGGTTCACCATCGGGTAAATCAGCCGGGGAAAGAGCCGACGGTCGTGGTTTTTTTCACTCCGGAAATTTTGATTCGGATTCCGGTTTCTGCTTTAAGCGAAGCGCCAGGGCCTCCGACGAGATTGACGCTGGCTTCGATGACTGAGCTGGTCACGACTTTTGGAGTCGTAACCGCGTCATGTCCACCCAAGAAAGCGTCCTGTTTTCGTCCCTCCCAAACTCCCTGAAGAACCAGATCAAGCGGGAGCTTGTCCAGCTCCTGAGTGAGGCTCTGCATGAACTCCGCACCAGTTCTCCCATCCCATCTGCGCCGCAAGGCTGTGATCTACATTCGCCAGTCCACGGGCCATCAAGTGATGAGCAATCAGGAGAGTCAGCGTCTGCAACTCGACATGAAGCTGCACGCGCTGCGCCTCGGATGGCCGGAGTCTGCCATCGAGATCGTGGAGTCCGACACCGGGACCTCCGCGCAGACGACTGCCGGTCGGTCGGGATACAAGAACCTGCTATCGGAATTGGCGCTCGGTGAAGTGGGCATTGTCCTTAGTTACGAGAGCACGCGTCTGTCCCGCAACTGCAGTGACTGGTATCCTCTGCTCGATCTGTGCGCGATGAACCAGTGCCTCATCGGTGACCGCGACGGAGTCTACGATCCTTCTACGTCCAACGGGAGACTCCTTTTGGGAATGAAGGGAATTGTCTCGGAGCTTGAGCTTCATACACTGCGCGGACGTCTCAATGCTGGCATGCACAACAAGGCCAAGCGTGGAGAGCTCGTGATGAAGCTGCCGGTGGGCTTCATGCGTCTCGATGATGGGACGGTGGTCAAGGACCCGGATCTGCAGGTGCAAGAGAGCCTTGCGCTGGTCTTCCGTCTGTTTCTGGAGTTGCGTCAGACCGGAAAAGTCGTGCGGCATATGAAGGCACATGGCCTGCTGCTTCCCGCTCGGGCCGTGAGTGAGCACCGGACGCGCTTTGTGACTCCTTCGACCGGCCCGATTTTGCGCATCTTGCGGAATCCCACCTATACCGGAGCGTACGTCTTCGGACGGTCGCGCTGGATGATGCGCACCGACGCCAAGCGACCCGGCTATCACAGTCAGCAGCTCCCACAAAGCGAGTGGAAGGTGGTGCTCAAACAGCATTTTGACGGCTACATCGATTGGGATATCTTCGAGCGCATTCAGTCCATCATCCACAGCAACTACGCGCATCATCAGCGACGGAATGGCCCCGGTATCGCACGCGATGGAATCAATCTGCTCGCGGGTCTTGTCTACTGTGGCCACTGTGGCAGGCAGATGATTGTGGCCTATTCTGCCTCGGGGTACTATCGCTGTCGCTGCATTCGCGATCCGGGTGACCCCATGATTCACTGTGAGTCCTTCCGAAGCGATTTGGTGGACCCCTGTGTGGTGGATTCCTTCTTTGCTGTGTTGACTCCGGTGGAGATGGACCTTTACGAGGCCGCCTTCCAGCACACGGTGGAGCAGCAGCAGCACATCCTGGCTGCGCAAGACCGGCAACTGCAGAGGCTTCGGTATGAGGTCCATCGCGCTCGACGGCAGTACGACCAGGCAGACCCCGAAAACCGCCTCGTCACGCAGGAACTGGAGCGGCGCTGGGAGTCGGCGCTGCAAGCGCTCGCGCAAGCCGAGCAGACCTACGAAAAAGACCGCCAGCGCATGATTCAGGAGGCGCACAAGCAGATTCCCAAAGAACTCCGGATGCAGTTTGCCAGCGTCGGGAAGGCGTTACCAGAATTGTGGCCCAAGCTGGAGACATCGACCCGCAAGCATCTGTTACGCTGTCTCATCGACAAGGTGGTGCTCAGGCGGCATCCCATGCACACCAAGCTTCATCTCCGCATTGTCTGGAAGGGAGGCGCAGACACCGAAAAAGAGGTGATGGTCGCGCCGCCGTTGTATCGGACCAAAGAGGAGTACCCGACGCTGGTCAAGTATGCACTGCAGCTCGTCGACAGCGGACTCAACGACGAACAAATCGCCGAAAAGCTCACCGCTCAAGGCTTCCGTTCCGTGAATAGCAACCGCGTCTTCGCCGGCACCGTGGCACGAATCCGCACCGAGGCCGAGAGAACAGAAGCCGGTGCCGCCGATTCCTGCCAGCTTCTCAACGTCACCGCCACCGCCGCACGCCTCGGCATCTCGCGCCTGTGGATTTACCACCACATCTACCGCGGCAACATCAAGCTAGACCGAGATCCCAAAACCGGTCGCTACGTTTTCCCTGACACCCCAGACACCTTCGACCGTCTGCAGCAGCTACGTGACGGACTCATCCTGAACATCGATCTAACCCAGGAGCAGCAAGATGCATAGCCTTACGCTACGCAAACAGATCGCCTTCGCCCTGGGCCCCTGGCTCCTCGACTACCTCGATGCCCACCAGCACCGACGCGAATCACGCCTCAAACCCGCCCCCAGGCCCGGTCAAGCGAACGCAGCAGGTGGATGACGCAGTACTGCTAGTTGCGCGGGTCACTACTCGACTGGAAACGCTACCAGCAACCTTAGAGCTTAGGAAGGAGTTGCTTGCGGAGGTGATGCTCGAGCTGGATTCACTACGCACCGAGTCAACATCGGGAGAAAACGCCAAGCTACTCTTGCTACGGGCAGAAGGCCATAGACGGCGTGGTGACGTAGCTATGACCCACGACAACCTTGCTACCACCCATCGGGAATACGAAGCGGCGCGGCTTCTTGGCGAAGCTCTGCTGCAAGGACAACCGGATAGCGCGCAGGCCCAACGCGACCTGTCCATCAGCCTGGAAAAGCTGGGCGATGTGGCGGTGCAGATGGGCCAGCTAGTTAGCTGAACAGGTGCATAGCTCCATCGGCTATGAAATGGGCTGCTGAGCCAGCGGCCTCCGGCACCAACAGCCAGCGGAACGAAGGGCATCCAGCGCACTATCCAGCGATGACACCTGCGCTCTTTCCCTAGATTGCCTCTGGAGGTCTTGCGACAGCCAAGCGGCTGCAAGAAGAGTCTGCCACGGCGCTCAGTCTACCCATGCGAAAGGGCGATGAACCTACCGTTGACTGCCGCCCACTATCTGCCCGGTGCAAAGTCGACTTCAAAATGCGGTTTGCAAATCGGCTTCCTGTTCGGTCTGTGAGTATGAAATCGATGCGTTCGCCCGAGGCAATGAGAACGCACAGAAGCGCTTTGCGATCGTCGCTGTGCGACTCCGTCCGGTAGGGAGTGCGCAGCTCGCAACAGCTCGATCGAAACCAGCGTAGTGAGTTGGCATGAGTTCTGCTGGAGGGGAACACCAACCCTACTGAAGTGGATCCTGCATGGACTCAGCGAGACCTCCCTTAAACCCGGCGACCTCGAGTGCGACTACGACAAACCAGACGTCGGGCTCCACGACTTCCGCCAGGCGCGCGACTGGCGACTTAGGAATCGGCGGGAGCGGCGCTCATATAGCCACGCCACCTCCTTCTGGCAACGCGGACGGCGCGGCTGCCTCGTCCTATCGGCAACCGGCGAGCGTCTCCCACGCTCTGGCTGGGTCGCCGACTGGGTTCGCCGAGCTGTTTGGACATCTTACCGACCCCCCCCTGGCGGTGCAGGCGCACGTGATTGCTACGATGGAGTCGGCCTTTGGTCGCAGCTTTTCCAAGGTGGTGCTGCGGACCGATGAAAGCGCTGCGGCGCGGGCTGGAGCCTTGTGCGCCCAGGCCTACACGGATGGTCACGAGATAGGCTTTGCCCGGGGAGCCTTCGCTCCCGACACAGCAGAAGGCCGACTGACTCTAGCGCATGAGTTCGCGCACATCGCGCAGCGCCAGCTTGCTGACTCAGCAGGCTCTCGGCAGCTGATAAGCACCGATGAAGCTGACTATGAAGCTGAGGCGGATGACGCCGCCGCGGCAGTGACTCGGGGCGAGCGGCCCGAGGTCAAGCCGGCCACTTTTCAGATCGCAGCGGACCGTGGCAAATCCAAGACGAAAAAAAAGTCTCCGCCCAGCTCTGCAGAGCAGAGCTCTTCATCGGCCCCAGGGCGCGGAAGCTGTCACATCACCTGGACCGGCCAGACATTCGAGCTGGTCTTTAACGCTGCCGACATCGAAGCGGCGGCCAATCCGGCAGCGTACATGTTCAAGGCCTACCTGAACCGCGCCTTTGTCGGACTGTCCGGATCCGGCTTCGAGGCGACAGTACAAGAATTTTCCGGAGTCTGTGTCCAGAACTCAGACGATAAGTGCCTGTCCATTCCCGAGGTCAAAGAGCGGGCCAAGGCCAGTGGGAACGGCGGGTATCACACTTTTATCAGGGTCCAGCTTCACCGCCAGGTAACCGCCTGGCTGGCAAAGAATTATCCCGAGACGCGGCCGGTGAACATCGCGCTCGGCGCGCAACCTGTAGTAGACACTCCGGTAAATACGGGCTCCGGTCAGGGAGAACGCAAGGACTCCAAGCCCTCCCAGAGCCCTGCCGGGAAGGATCTGAATACCAAAAACGCGGACAGCAGTCACGTAACTGATTTTGAGCCAGCTGATTATGGCGAAGACCGGGGCGGACTTCCGCGCTTCGAGCCCAAAGGGCACCTGGAGCTGAGGCCAAAATTATTGCGCCAGGTCGAAGGGGCAAAGGTCGCGCTGGAGGTCGTCTTTGACGAGGCTGGTGGACCCTACAATCGGCTCATGAATATCCTACCAAACCGCGCCCACTTCGACTGGTCGGTGTTCAACATCGGTCCCGATGGGAAGCGCGAGCTGGTAGATAGAGGACCTTGGATCGAGACCGGGGCTCGCGAGTACGATGTGCGTCTGACCAAGTGTGAGACCTGCGTCATCGAAGTATTGGTCACCAGCGAGTCGTTTCGCGCGGGCTCGTCTTTGTCGCTTCAGACCGCACCGATTGAGGTCATCACAGAGGGGGAGCGCTCGACCGAGGTGTTTGACCAGGCCTTCGTTGGCGACGGCGAGGGCAAGCAGTTTACGCGCGCGCCCGGTGGTCAGCTGCAGGTAAAGCCGGGGCAGAAACCGACTGATCCCAAAGCGGCAATTGATGCGTACGACCGCGAGATTGGTGCCATCAACGAGCTGGTCAAGCAAGGAAAGCTGGACAAAGAGCAGGGCGAGCGGGCGCGGGAACTTCGGCAGCGGGCCAAGGCCGAGCTGCAGAAAATCGATCAAGGTCGGCAAGGTCAGGAAACCTATCTGGTGAGCGGCTCTTTCGTCAGCCGGGAGGACGGCCAGCATACACCGCTCAGCTTATACATGCACCGCACGCAGCGCGCGCTTGAAGAGGGCGGGTATCTCTACGAAGTGCTTCTGCTGGACACGACGCTGGACCCACTAAACCCCGTGCATCATCCAGGAAAGCTTGGCACATCGATCCTGGGATCGATCAGCGATGCCGTGGACACCATCCTGAGCTCCAAGAATCCGGTCACAGCGGAGCGAGCGGCGCTCAATAATATGGCCGACCACTGGCACCGTCATAACGACTATCCCAGCGGAACGGTGCAGTTGGCGGTACAGTTGAAGGAGTCTCCTGGACAGGTCTGGGAGCACCGGATCGATACGGGAAACTGGCGTAAGCCGCTCAAGAAGGGTCTTGCTTACACCAGCATGGGACTGGGCATCCTGGCGCTGGCCGCGACGCCGTTTACCGGTGGTGCCTCTACTGCAGTCGGCGTGCTCATGATCTCTAGCGCCGTTACAGGGCTTGCGGCGATGGCGCTCGACATCGAAGATCGTATCGCGAAAGAAGGGACGCTCAAGGCGGACACCCGGCTTCTTCTGGACATCGTGGGGCTGGCCGGAACGCTGCTTGGCCTTGGGGCGCTATCCCAGACCTTGAAGGGTGCCCGGCTGGTGGCGCAGACGCGCTATCTGATTGCACTGGGAACCAGCGATCTGGTGCAGGGCGTACTGCTTACCAGTGAGCTACGCCAGCAGTTGCTTGACCTGGAAGCCGACTATGCAGTCCGGCTGAGCAAGGCCACGACAGAGGAGGAAAAGGCGGCGATTCGGCGCGAGCGCGACGCCCAAATGAACCAGATCTTTGGTGCGGCAGCCGTCAACGGGGGGCTGCTGCTGGTTTCCATGGCGGGGACGGCCAAGCAGTTGAAGCAGATTCGTGCCATCGGTAAGATGGTGCTGCGCCCCGAAGTCGAGCGCCTTACCAAGAGCACGGATCTGAGTGACCTGGAAAAGGTGGTCCAGGCGCATCACGATGGCTCCTCGCCTCTCAATCAGCATGAGTTGGATGTGGTCGAGCAGCGCCTGAAGTCCCTGCGTAAGAAGCCCGGCTCAGGAACGTCTAGTAAAGGCTCGGCCGCGGGCGGCGAGCATGGAACGGAAGCCTGGAGGAATGCCACGAGCCCTGAAGAGCTGGCGGATCTGATCGGCTCTGACTACAAAAGCCACCCACTCCGTCAAGAATACGAAAGTAAAATAAAAGCGCTGGCCACTGAGGGGGAACGGATCATCATCGAAGCTGGAGATGATCTGGGTAGGCTTGAGAAGGGGGCCCAAAAGATGGCTGAAAAGCGGCTTACTATCAGTGCAGAATATAAAGACATGACCCCAGAGCCACTCTTGGACTTTATTTTTGAAATCAACTTGACGCGGTACGATACGAAGTGGGGTCCCAGCTTCGATTGGCTCATGAACAAATACCACGGGGACTTCAAGGAGATTATTCGCAAAGCTGCGACACCGAATAAGGATGTCAATATCCTACTTGAGGGCTTCCGTAGCTGGTGCTTGAAAAACGGGCAGCAGTACATTCGCCTTAAGTCCGAGTAACCCTGGAGCCGGTTCACCGCTCAACCATCCGCGCCGCGGTAGGAGACTACTATGAGTCCGCTCTACATCCAAAACCACGACACCGGCAGGCTCGTTCTACGCTACGATCTGGATACCGGCCGGTTCGCCGAGATTCCCGCTGACATGCGTCCTGAAGGGACCAAGCTGGCACGCGGGTTCTATGTCGCGGCAGATGGCAAGTTCACCGGCGTCCATGCTTCTAGCCAGGGACCGGTGTTGTTTTGCAATGAGCTGTGCTTCTGTCTGCAGAAACCCGGCTACAGGATCGAGGTAAGCGAGGCCGCGGGCGCCAACGAGTTCAGACTGCTACAGAATGTGCAGTGCTTGGTACAGGTTCGCTATTCTGCTCCAGAACCTACAGGGAATCCCTTTTGGCCAGAGGATGAAAAAGAATTCAGCGACTTTTTCCTGTGGCTCAAAAGCGGAATGAGCCAGGCCCAGTTCTTCCGTTACTACACCCAACCAGAGTAAGACCGCGCTCGCCCCCAGCACTGCTACGTGTTGCCCTCCGCGTTGGATAAGCTCAGCGCACGGAGGGCCAACGGAACAGTGAGCCCGTGCAGTCGTACCCGGTCGGATGGACGAGTGCGGACCATCTCGTGTGGCTGTGCAACTTGATTCGCATGACCGCACGGTCTCGTGCGTCGCTTCGCCGCGCAGTTCGACGGCTGCATGCCGCGCTCGTGATGCGAGGGGCAAGCTAAGCCGACCGAAGCGCCCTGATCGGCAGCGCGCCTGCCAGATCCGCAGAAAAATGCAAGCCCCATCTTAAGTACAACGCGGGCACCAAGGGTACCTCAAGACATCGAACGAAGTCGCGGCGCTGTTCATGTGAAACCATGTATGGGAATGGCACTGCTGGGACTGCTCAGCGGGGCGTGGCAGAGCATGGAGAAGAGGTGGCCCGATATCCCTTCAGCCGTGCAGATCGGATGGAATGTGGCCAAACCGCTGGGAGCTTCCCGTTGAATAGACCGGGCTACAACAGAGGGCATCCCTTCTGTCCGCACACGCCTCTGGTGTCGTCGGGCTCGATGCACACAGCGACCAGCCCGACCCGCACGAGTTCATGATGTCGCCGGTCATGGCCAGCGTGGCAAGACACGAGACCGCATGGTCCGTGAGAGGAGTGCCCCGGCCCAACTTGCACGCGGTCGTGGGGATGAGCGCTAGGTCGGCGAAGGCATCGATGGGCACACCGTCATCCATCACCGCACGGCGTGCCCCGCTGCCCTGTAGAGCGTCGAGGTCCAGGCAGCCCGAGCAGGCCCGCGGTGACGATCAAGAAGCGCGCCGGCTACCCCTTCCCCGATGCCGAACGGAATTTCGGTGGCGTGCGGAGGACTGGCGGAGGGCCGACAAGTTCGTTGTGTAGCTCGTCGCGGCTCGGAACCGGTGAGGGAGTGACCTGCCCAGCGGCGGGCCCGCAGCCGCTGACCAGCACTATGGCGGCTAGAGCGAGGGCGGGGGGCACCGGCTCGGCCTCAGGTCGCGAGTGTGAAAAGGACGGTTGATGTGGAGACGCGCATGGGTTCGGAACTGCTCCTCTATACCCATGCGGAAGAGGCGAACGACTGACGGGACCGCAGAAATCAGTTGGCTGATGCGCGCCTCGTGCGAATTGCCGCGATACGCTCGGTCACATGTCGCGAAAATTTACCCCAGAAGAGTACCAGCAATTCTGCGCCTTGATGAGAATCGTCGACGACCCAACGAAGCCTCCTGAGGAGCAACTGGGCGCTTGCCGACTGGTGATGATGATGTGCACGTCGGCCGTCCCATCCCCCCCTCACCTCGACCCAGAGCCTTACTGCCCTGAATGGCTTGATGCTTTCGGTCGTGCCCACGACCTTCATAAAAAGTTGCTTCGAAAGCAAGCGACCAAGAGCAGGCGAGCCGCAGCCAAGAGACCTCGCGACCCGCCCAAGATCGAAATCGTTCGCGATGCTGGATACGAGCCCAAAGCTCCACCTTTAGACGGACAGTGGGTCATGGATGTGCGGCTTCCTGGCGGGCAGATGATGCGGCGAATCCGCCGCAGCTAGGCGGTTGACTCCTCGTTCATTCGTGCTGCTTCTTGTCATGTGTACGTCGTTGAGGTATCAGGAGGTCGAGAAGGTCCGTGCTCACCGTTGCGCCGCCTCTGTTTCCGGCTTGCGACGCTACCTCGCCATTGAACAGGTGAGCGTGGGTGGTGCGATCCGTATTCCGAGGCGACGGCTCGGAGGGTCTTCCATTCCATCACCGCGAAGCCTAAGCGCTGCTTAGGTCATGCGGAGGGTTGAGTCGAAGCTTGACCGCCGCTACAAATTCAAGCCCCGTCGGGGAACGGCTTGGTTCTGTTCCCCAGACGGGTCTTTCTCTCGGTAGCGTAGGGAACGGACTGAAAGCGCCGCAACCTGTCAGGCTCTCGAGGCCGCTCTCAATGGGCCATGGTAGATCGCTTCGCACGATTCCTTCCACTTCGACCTACGTGGATCGCTGGGCAACCCAACCATTAACCGCCCGCTGTGGTAGCGAGGCGCTCTGAGCTGGCAAGTAGACCGGAACCGGCAGCGCCCAGCATTTTCCCTTTGCCAGGATGTCGGCAAGCTTCACAACTCGACGCGCTGCCTAGAGTAATCCGTAATCGGGTCGCTTGGTACAACGGGGACGGAAGGAAGCGGTAATGCAGGTAAACCGTAGCAGAAGGCTGGCCGCACTTTGCGAAGCCGCTGCCAGGCAAGGGACCAGTTGGGCGGACCAACTGGGCGTTACCGACTCGATTGAGGCTGCTCGTTCCCGCGCATGCCGCTGGATTCATCCTTGGACCAAACGCTATTCGGAATACTGAGGCGTTGGCTGACCAATGGTTGCCATCGAATAGCGATATTCTCTAACCAACCGGAAGACGGTACACGTCGATTGGAGCCTTCCAACGAGCGCCTTCAATGCCTCTAGGCTAAGCGAGGGAACAGCGACGTACCAGGCCCCAGATAGTGAACTTGGATACCGAAAGCCATCGCCCCCGTCATCTAACGCGCCGAGTAAATCGATAATTGGTTTGAGTTCTAAACTTGCGAGCGGGGGCTCAAACCCGATCTCTACGGCGTGACGTCGCGCGTCGCTCGCGAACATTTCAATCGTCGGGGCGGCAACGCGCCAGAGATTGATTAAAACATGACCGAAAGCGGAAGAACTCCATGCCGTCGCGAATTGTTCGCGAGGCAAGTCGGGTGTCATTCTAAGGTAATTGAGCGCTCGCTCGGCGAAATCCAGGTTGATGTTCTTTTTGTGACAGTCTGGATAGATAATTTGGTCTTCCAATACATTTCTGAGCATACAGATCGCATGCATTAGCAACGTCTTCTTTGCTTTCTTTCCATTCTTTGAGTCCTCACGATAGAGATCGTCGCACACATCATCGAACGACTGTCCGGGCTTCATTATCAATCGCAATGTGTTATCTATCATCTCGTTCCGCACGATACATTTGAGCATGAGTTCAAGCGCTTGGCGAACCGAGTAGAGAGCACCGTACACTCTGAAGTCGCTCATTCCATCGTAGTTGCATAGTGCGATGGCATTGCTAAAGAATGCTTGCGCATGTAAGCTATAAGCAAAGGCTCCTATGCTGGATCTCGGGTCCGCAATATTATCTCCGACTTGGAGTTGAGTGAGCAGCGCTTTTGCTTCGTCTGACAGTGGATTGTCGATAATCATATTGAAAAGAATCTCTCGGGTTCCTAGAGGATCGTCTTCATCTCTTGCTACAGGCTCTGCCCGATCCAACGAATTACTCACGAAGCCTGACATTTGGCGCGGCTGTGGGTCAAGGTGAATGTGGTCGTTGGGGCTTGGTTGCACAGCGGGGGGGAAGCCTTCCGGCCCCGCGCTCCTCAACCAAGGAGAGGCACGCCAGCCGA
>CALLYL010000825.1 GCA_937859535.1 uncultured Myxococcales bacterium | reverse complement strand
CGCCCCGCCGCAGAGTGTGTGTTGACCATGCCGCACAGCGACAGCAGGTGATACCGTTCGTCGGAAAAGAACTCCTCGACGAGCGTGCAGACATCACGGAGCGACCGACTCAGTCGATCCAGCTTCACGACGATCAATGTATTCGCTCGCCCTCGGCGGATCATCTCAAGCGCAGCTTGCAGCCCCGGACGTTCCAGAGTCCCGCCGGATATCCCCTCATCGGCTTTTATGTCGATAAGTTTGATCCCATGAAACCTGCAATACGTCCGAAGCTTATCGCGTTGTGCGTCTAGACTCACTCCCTCGGAGACTTGCTCCTGGGTGCTGACACGAACGTATCCGATGGCCGTTTTGGTGGTGTTTGTGTGCTGTTGTATGCGCATGCTGCGCTGAATAACTCCGCTTTACGGACTTCGATGGCGACGGCAAGGCCGACGTGGTGGTCATCGGTACCGGAGCGAACAACAAAATCAACTTCTTTGCGGGCAATGGCAACGGTACCTTTGCAACCGTGGTGACCACCGATATTCCTGGCACCACAGATCATCGGTATGCCGAGACCGTGGATCTCGATCGTGATGGTCGATTGGATCTGGTCTTCTCAAGCTTTGGCTCTGCTCCCGGAACGGTTCATGTCTTCCGGGGCAAAGGCAAAGGACAGTTTGATCCGGTGACTGCACTCAGCGTCAGCAACAATCCGTGGGGGCTCGCTCTTGGTGATTTAAACGGGGACAGCAAGGAAGACTTGGTGGTTGCTGGCCATCTGTCCGGAAAGCTCGATATCTTGTTGAGCACTGCGCAGTAGGGTCCGAAAAGACGCTAGGGGGGAGACTTTTGCTGAGCGGCTTTGGCCAAGGCCGTGAGCGCTGCGCCAATGAGTGCGGCGGGGGCGGCCAGGGGTTCTGCCTGCGTGGCGGCTGTGGCATCGCTTGCCGGTGTCCATAGCAGATAGTCTTCAGGATGAACCCAGCCAAAGGGCATGAAACGGAAGCGCTGGAGAGTCGCCTGTCTGCCAGTGGGAAGCTCGATCTGGAGAGGGAGATCATCGACATCATCGCTGGCGATGAGCGGTGTGATATCCAGTCCCACTTCGAGCGGTTTGCCGTAGCGAGCGAACACTGCTGAGAGCGCGTGGCGTGGTATCGGAAGGGGCGGGCGGTCTTCGATGGGTTCCCAGATCGCCAGCGATTCCTCAGTGGCGATTAGGAATGTGTCGAACACCTCGCCGCTCTTCTCACGGTGAGCGTAGATGCGGAACCGGCACTGTGTTTGGGGCTGCGTCATTCCGAGAAGTCCGTAGGTCGGTGAGATGGCATATTCCCATCATCCTAAACTACGCTTCTAACGGTTGCCACAGCTCGATGCGGTTTCCTTCGGGGTCCATGATCCAGCCGAACTTTCCGTACGACTCTTCGGTGATCTTGTCATCGACCACGGCCCCAGCGTCGCGGGCTTGCTTGAGCATGGCATCAAGATCATCGACCACGAAGTTAAACATGAAGGGCTTTTCACTGGGTGAAAAGTATTCGGTGTCGGACTTGAAGGGAGAAAAGACCGTGCCGGCCCCCTTGCTTGCATCGAGCTGGCTCCAACGGAAGAAGGCTCCGCCAAAAGGCTCTATTGGCAGGCCTAATATGTCTCGATACCACTTCGAGAGCCGTTCTGGGTCGACTGCTTTGAAGAATACGCCACCAACTCCGCGCACGCGTTGCATCACGGGTTCTCCTTAGTACAACTTTTCGACGGAAACATGGAGGGTGAACACCGCATCGGCAGTGGTCACAGTATAGTCACCAGCCGCCAAGGGTACATCGCCACTGAATGCACCCAAGGGGGCCGGTGCGGACAGAAGATTTTCGTTCACTCCGCCCGCAGGATAGAAGTCCGTTTCAGAGAGCTTGACGTTGAGCGATACCGAGGTCTGACCATCGAAGACCGGCCCATCAAAGATCATCAAGTTGGGGGTCTTGGTCTCGCCCTTGTTCATCGATAGAACCGGTGCGTTGCGACGAGCCATCGAAACCTCATCCAGAGTAGGTTCCGAAGCTTCGATCGCATTCACATAGGCATACTTCACAGTCGATTCGACCACTACCTCCGCAGGGGGTTTGCCAAAGAATGGGTCTTCCTTGTCGTTGCGAAGCGTGATCTTGCTAAGCTGAACTTGGACTCTGCGCGAACCGGTCAGTGCCGCCGATGCGAGCGCTTGGGCAGAGACCTGTTCGGTGATGTTAAAGTGATTTGCAAAGTGGTGACTCTGTGAAGTCGGGAGCTGGGTTCCTGATGGGGTCGTCCAGCGCGCAGAGGGCTGCTGCTCGTGTAGATACATCTCGTCATCCAGCACGATGCCATCGTTGGGAGCATTGGCAGAGCCCAGCAGATCGAGGAGCGGAATCGATAGTGCGGTGTCGATCTTGGGATTCGTAGCCAAAATGTGATGGACCAAGATGTTGCCAAAGTATGGGTTGTTTCCATCTCGACGCTTGTGATCGTAGATGGTCACCTTGTCCGTGACCCAGTCATAGCTCATGTGCTCGACATCGATGAGATCGTAGCCGAGCAACTTGGCCAACGGATCAAGCCACTTGCCGCGATCGAGATCCGCGAGCTTGGCACCACCGACGACACCCGCGAACGAAACCCAGCGCCGGAGCTTGCCCTCACTGGCTAACTTTTCGACATCGTTTTCGATGATGTAGTGCGAGATCAGGCAGCCCATCGAGTGACAGGTCAGGTTCACTCCTTCCGCACCCGAGCGCTGCATGACGTAGCGAGCGTACTTGCCAACAATCGCGGCGTAGCGTGGGACTCCGCTGAGTGCGTCCACTTCGGCGATGTCGGCCGCGCTGTAATAGGAAGGGAGGATCTTGCCGTAGTATTCGGTGCCAATGATCTGATCGGTCGCGGTGGGACTGGTGCTGCCATGAGGCATTCCGGTAAATCGTCGAATGCCGTCTACCGTCGATCCACCACCGCGATCATCACCGACCGTGCCGGTCTTGGAGGCCCCGCTCAAGTTCCAGCCGTGAACGTGGATGGTGACGGTGTTTTTTGGATCGGGCGCGCTCCGTAGCGCATGCTCTTGAGAGGCCGGTGGTGATTCGATACCTCCGCAGGCGATCAGCCAAGAAGACAGTCCGACGGCCAAGAGAGCCGAGTGCTGGTGAGGAACCTGGGTACGCATGACAACCTCCGCTGTGGTTTCCGGGTGACGCGGTCGGCGTAACACATTCGATTCCGCAAACACAATCGTGGTGCGCAGGGGCGTCGACAAACCTGTAGCGGAGGGAAGACGTGTCAGGACGCGGCGATCGTCGTCTCGACCGTGACCTGGGGAGGCTGTACCAGGTGCTTCTTCACCGAGCAGGCATTGACCGCCGTGATGACGCCGGCGCGGTATTTCTCGGGAAACGAAGCGGGCAGGCGAATCGCCAAGTGAATGCTCGATACCAAGTGAGTCTGTTCATCTCGGACCATGGTTTGGATGATCTCGATGCCATCGGTGGGAATGTGGCGGGCCTGGCAGAAGCTCTGCACAAAGAACCCCGCGCAGGTACCAATCGAGGCCACAAAGTAATCAAACGGAGATGGAGCAGAGCCTTCGCCGCCGCTGCTCTCGGGCTGATCGCTGATGATCTCAAACTGATCGAAGTGAGCAGAGACTTTCTTTTTTCCACGCAGGGCAATGCGAATGTCCATGAAACGCTCTCTTTCTTTGTTAGGTAATCTCGGTACAAAAGCGCGCTGGGTCAAGGGCCAGCTACCGTCCTTGGCGGATTGTCTGCGGTGACGTTGGATTCCGCTGTTGACATCTGCGCGCCAGCGATAGGATGCCCGCAGAAAGAGGTGAGGCATGTACCGAATGAGGTCTCAAGTGATCCTGCATCCGCGTCGTGAAAACCGACTCCGCAGTTCCGTGTGGAGCACTCTTTTGGTGGTGCTGGTGCTCGGCTGTTCGAGCAAAGTAGTGCCGGGTCCAGACTCAAACGCGGTGATGGACCTGGCAGAACCGCCGGTTGAACCGATGGATTTGGCCATACCACCAGCGGACTTGTCGAGTCCGCCACTCGATCTGCGCATGCTCGAAGACTTGGGCAAGCCGATCGGTTCCAGTTGTATGGGCGATACAGAGTGCATGAGCGGTGCCTGTCGCAAAGTCGGGTCTTCCGGTAGCTCGATTTGCGTCGGGCGCTGTAAGTCACAAGCGGATTGTGATCTGTTGCCCGGTTCGGTCACCTGTCAGCCCGAGCGAGCTGGCGATCCGGCTGGACTGTGTGTTCCTCCCAGTGCGAATCACTGCGCAAGCTGCGAAAAAGATGCAGAGTGTGGGATGATGGCAGAGCGCTGTCTGCAAGCACCGGGCGACATTGCTCCGGCCTGTCATTTGGACTGTTCGCTATCGGCGGGAGTCTGTCCTTCGGACTATGAATGTCAAGCCATCACCGACGGTGGCAAAGCGCGCAAGCTGTGCGTTCCCAAGACCAAGCTGTGTCTC
The DNA here is from genome assembly GCA_937859535.1 of uncultured Myxococcales bacterium. GTDB lineage: Bacteria > Myxococcota_A > Polyangia > Palsa-1104 > JAEUJZ01 > JAEUKA01. The sequence continues at coordinate 9,154 of CALLYL010000825.1, read as the reverse complement.
GATTCCTTGGGCGGGTACTGTGATCGGGTTGCCCTTCCCCAGACTTGTGCACGTAAAAATTCCGCCGGTCAGTGCATCGGACAGAGAGCCTGTCTGGCCGGAGGCCGTTACGATCGCTGCGCCGCAACCGTTCCGCAGTTTAAGCGCTGTGGTGACATGGACCCCCCCGGTTGCACGCTGGCGCTGGCGGCAGATGCTCTGGGAACCAAGGCCCACTGCGCGAGCTGCGGCAACGCATGCGCTGCGGACGAAGACTGCTGTGGCGGAGGTTGCAAAAAGCTAAACACTGCTACCGATTGCGGTGCGTGTGGAAAGACCTGTGGGATGGGAACCGGCTGTTGCGGTGGTAGCTGTAGCACGCTCGATACCATCAACAACTGCGGTGCCTGTGGCAATGTCTGTCCGGGGCAGGGCCTATCGACCAACGATGTGTATTGTGATGCGACCACCACTCCCAAGAAATGCGGAATGAGCTGCCGTGGAGAGAACTACGATGTCGATGTCAATGCGACAAACGGCTGCGAGGTTCTGGATGTCACGCCTCCAGGACATACCCAATCGACCGCATCGAGTCGGGGTAGCAAAGACTGCTTTGACACCGCAAGCCGCGACACGTTCGGATCGGCGGTGCCCTCTGATCTCCGTGAACATAAGAATCCTCCAGTTGTCGGATTTAGTGGCACCGTTGGTGCGGCCCCCGATTACTGGGTCGTACGAGCGACCGGCGGAACCTTCTGCACCAACGACATCGCGGTGACTTTTTCCACGAGCGGTGGCAGTGCGATGTCCTGTTATCGGCTGACGATAGTGACCAACAAACGAACCGATACCTTGGATGTGAACGGCTCCGGTAGCGTCAACATGAGCACGGGTGGCGGTGCATACTCGGGTGGATCGGATATCTACTTCGTGGTTGAAAAGACCTGTAGCTCTCCGATGCCAGAGAAGGTGAGCTACACCGTGGAGTATCACCTGTGAAGCGAGCCGGACTCCTGACCCTTTCGGGTGCGGTGGTGGGCTCAGGCCTTGCTGCGGTGGCACTGGTTGGTCTGGCGGTAGGAGTGCTGCTGATCGGCTGTGCGCAGGTCGAATCGAGCGGCGATCCTCCTCGGATTCCGGAGACTCCCTGTCAAGGTTTGGGTTGTTCGATTGCGCGTTGTGGGAGTGGCAAAGAGACCCGCTTACGAGGCAAGGTGACGGTTCCAAACGGAGTCGATCCGCTCAGCAGAGCCGTCGTCTACGTGCCTGAGTCCGGACAACTGACCCCGCTGCCCTCCGAGCTGTCCTGCGAGCTATGTCGTGATCCGATTCGCGGTCGGGCGGTGACCTTTTCCTATACCGGGCTCGATGGGCGGTTCGAGCTGCGTGGGGTGCCGTCTGGCGATGCCATTCCGGTGGTGGTTCAGAAGGGTCGCTTCCGTCGGATGGTCAAGGTCCGCGTTCCCTCCTGTGAAACCACCGAGCTTGCTGCGGAACAGACTCGCTTGCCCCGCAATCGTACCGAAGGAGACCTTCCGAAGCTGGCCGTTGCCACTGGGGATCACGATGCGATTGAGTGTGTACTGCGCCAGATTGGAGTGGATGGTACCGAGTTCCAGACACCAGACAAACCAGCGGCTGTGCACTTGTATAACAATCAGAAACCTGGTTCGGAATCGTTGCCTGGACAGCCTCTCTTACCGACGCTGCTGACTGACCGATCACGACTCCTTGGTTATCAAATGGTATTCCTCAACTGCTCGGGAATCGCGTATTCGCAAGGTCTGTTGAGTAACCCTGCGGTGCGCAGCAATTTGGTGGAGTTTCTGAGCAAAGGAGGTCGACTGTATGCCACGGACTGGTCGTATGATTTTGTCCAGCAGCTTCCCGAGCTAGCACCGTTTGTCTGTTTCGAGGATGACAAAGACTGTTCGGTGACAAGTCCTCATGGTTTTCACAGCGCCGTGGCGAGCGGAGGACTGGGTGATCCGATCACGGCAGCGGTGACTCCGCAGGCGGCCGGGCTGCGCGACTTTTTGAGTCGACTGCCATCGCCAGTGGATGCCTCGAAGGTGCCCATCAGTGAGCTACTGCCGGGCTGGGTCCAGATCGCGCAGACCGCCCAAGATCCGCAGCGCTTCCCTTCCTCTGTCTACTTGAAAGGAGTGTCGGGTGGCAAAGAGCGTCCGCTCACGCTCGCGTTTGAGTATCCACCGCAAGCGGGCTGCGGCCGGGTTCTGTTTAGTTCCTATCACACCCGCGAGCGAGCCAGCGCCAAGCCCTTCCCCACCTACTGTCCGCTTGGTTCGATGCTTCCCCAAGAGCACATTTTGGAGTACCTACTGTTCGAGCTGGCGGACTGCTTGGGAGTGGTCAACTAACCATCGGCTATAGCTTGCTAAGCTGTCCCTTGACTTCGTCGCTGATGGCTTTTCCTTCGGCGCGCCCCTTCAGTCGTAAGGTCGCCAGCTTCATCACCGAACCCAGATCCTTTGCGCTCTTGGCTCCTGCTTCGACGATCAGCTTGCCAACCTCTGCCGAGAGTTCGCTCGCGCTCAGTTGTTGCGGCAAATACTCTTGAAGGATTGCGATTTCGTTCAGCTCTTTTTCGGCAAGCTCTGGTCGAGCCGCCACAGTGTACTGCTCCACGGAGTCACGGCGCTGCTTGACCATTGTCGAGATGACGTTCATCACTCCGGTGTCATCGAGCGGCTGCCCGCCGGGCTCGACTTCCTTGTACATGATGGCGCTCTTTAGCATGCGCAGGACGCTAGTCTTCAACTCGGTTCGCTTTCGCATCGAGTCTTTGAGATCACTGTCAATCCGTTCTTTCAGCGTAGCCATGGTTTCGGGTTCCTCTTTGCGCCTTTATGCCACAGTCCGGGGTCTTCCTTCATCTGTGCTGTGGGTTTTGCGAGATTTCTTTGCACTGGCCGAGAACTTTCTCCTCGTTCTGGCGTCTACAGCAGCGGACAGACCTAGCTCGCGATGGAGGGCCCGATGAAACGAAGAGCGATCGCCGCCTTGGCCTTGCTGCTCGGCGCTTGTAGCGAAACCTTTGCGGTACCAGAGGTTGCGCAAGCGCTTCCTGACGTAGCGGTCGCCAAGCCCGCCCTGACCATGATTGGCTCCTGGGCGTATCTGTGGAGTCCGGCGGTACGTGCTGTACTGACCGCACGCACACAGGTTGGCGATGGACCCACAGTGGTCGAAGCCGATGTGGTGACGCCGGAGCAAGCCGCACTGGTGGGCGTCTATGCGAGCGGCGATCGGACGCTCATCTTGGATGCGGTGGGGGGCTATGTGATCGAAGATCGTTCTGCGGGGTCTGCGACTCCGACTCCCGAAGTCGGTCGCTGGTCGTTACAAGGCATCGAGCTTGTGTTGCGCGGAGAGGGGAGCAGCAAGCCCGTGAAGCGGCTCGGAATCTCTGCCAGCGCAGACTCACTACACGATCGCGAGCAGCTCTTTGTGCCCAAGGAAGCGGTCGCGGAGCAGGTCGATTCCACGCAGGTTGGGGAAGAAGGAGAAGGCCGATGAACCGTCGCAAATTTCTGGATACAGCAGTCCGTACCGCGGTGATGGCCTCATGGCCAGCGTGGCTTACTTCCGCTTTCGCGGCGAATTCGCCAACGATCGACGTAGCCAGCGAGCTGACGGTGTTGTCGCAGGGATATCGTCGGGCGCAGCGGGCCGGGAAGCCCCTGTTGGTGCTGGTGATTCCTGCGGACGAGGGCATGAAGTATTACCGGGGACGGGACTTTGGAGAGCTTCTCAATCACGGGAGCCCGGAACAGATGGCACCCCTGGCTCTGTGCGAAGTCATCTGTGCGAGCATGGCGCAGCTTCAGCGTCTGGTTCCTTCCGCAGGAGACAGCGAACCACTGATGGTTCTGATCGAGACAGATGCGGTGCCAGCGCGAGTCCAGCGGCTTGATGCAAAGCTCTCACCCGATCGAGGGATGGGATCCTTCAAGGACTCCGAGCTGGATGCAGAGCTTCCGCCAAAGAGCAAAGAGAAGGAAGGAGAGCGCTGGCAGCGACGGTATCAGGCCAAAGAACGAATCGAGAGTCGGGCCGTCGATTCGCGAATTGCTCGGCTGGCTCAGCTAGTTGCTGATGCGGTCATGCCGAATCGTGAAGTCTTGGCGCAGAGAGCGTCCCAGCAGCGGGCTCATCTCGCGGCGGGTGTCCCAGCCAGCGTTGATCTCAAGCTCGGACAGAATCACGATGGCACGCTCACCGCTGACGAAATCGATCAAGCGGCTGCGCTGATCGCGTCGTTTGCAATGGGAACCAACCCGGAACGCACCAAGTCGCTGCTCGCCATGCTCGGGCAAAGTGCCACACGCGAACTAAAGCAGGCCCGCGTTCCTGGGAGCAAGTGGGCTGTGTCCGGTGGCTGTGGAACCACCATTGAAGGCGAGCCGCGCAACATGATGGTGGCCTGCGGAATGGGTCATGTTCCCGTCAAGAGTCGACGCTTCCTTCACTTTTTCACCAAAGGGGAGTCGCTTTGATCGGAGTCGGTCTGACTCTGCAACCAGAGTCTGCATTCCTCGATCTACTGGACGAGGTGTGCCGCTGCGAGGTCGACTACTTCGAGGTTTCTCCCGAGACGCTGTGGTGGGAGGATGAATCGGGCAGGCTGGTGGACAACGGATTCCACCAGCGCTTGCAACGACTGGTGAAGCAGACTGGCAAGCCGGTGGTCGGACACGGAGTGGGACTGTCTCTGAGTGGGGCAGATAGAAGAGACGCTGCTCGACGGTCGCGCTGGCTACTCCGGCTTGCCGAAGATCATCAAAAGCTACGCTTCGCTTGGTACACCGATCACCTGGGCATCAGCGCCCCCGGAGGACAGGCCGTCACCCTCCCTCTTCCGATCTGGCAGACTCCGGCTGCGGCGGATCGGTTGCATCGACGGCTGCGCAGGCTTCAGCAGATCATTCCTTTGGTCGGGATCGAGAACAGCGTATTTTACTTCACCCTCGGCGATCCGCTCGATGAGCCAGCCTTTTTGACGCGAGCGCTGCGGGGTTCCGGAATGCATCTGCTGCTCGATCTGCACAACGTGTTTACGATGGCACAAAATGTGGGATTTTCGGCTCAGGAATACCTGCGCCGCATTGACTTATCCCGCGTCATCGAACTGCACATTTCCGGAGGCACGCACAGCGATGCGAGCTGGCTTCGCTCCGGGCGTTCTCTGCGGCTCGATAGCCATGATGATGCGGTGCCAGAGTCTGTATGGGAATTGCTGGATGAGGTGTTGCCGCACTGCACAGGTCTGCGCGGAATCACACTCGAACGGATGGAGGGAACGGTCGGACCCGCAGACGTGCCCCTCATTCGGGCCGAGCTAGCCCGTGCTCGACTTGCACTCCGCCGACACGCTCGGATGACTCCTTCGCCATGACTACCGCACGCCAGCATACGCTCTGTGAGAAGCTCCTGGCCGAGGTCTTGCGCGATGAGGATCCAGTGACAGCGCTGCACATCGCAGCCAGTCGACCCGAGATCTCTCAAGAGCTGCGGAAGGTACTCTGTAACGTAGACCCCGATGGGCTCCGAATGACCGCTTTGCTGGTGGCCAGGCTCCGCTTTGAACGACTCCTACAAGGCTCGGAGCTGGCCGCAACCTGGTTTGACCAAGATCCCGAGTCATTCACCCAGACCTTCCGAACGTACCACCGACAGGTTCCGCTGCGGGCCTTCTTTCCTCGCGAAGAGGCGCGGACTTTTGCACGCTGGTACCGATCGGTGCGTTAGCACGGTCCGGTAGATCGAAATCAGAACGGAATCTTGCCGGTGGCGATGTCTTTCCACATCACCCAGTCGCCCATGAAGCTGTAGAGCGGGAACTTGAACGTCGCTGGGCGATTCTTCTCGAAGAAAAAGTGACCGACCCACGCAAAGCCGTATCCCGCGGCGAGTCCGGCGAGCAGTCGCGACGGTTTACGACTTACGATCGCAGAGACTCCCAAGACCAGTCCGATCGAGCTGCCGATAAAATGCAGCCTGCGGCAGGTCTGATTTTCATGCTGCGAAAGGTAGAAGGGATAAAACTCCGCAAAACTGTCAAAGTGGTCGGGCGTGTCCATGGACGGTCATGGTAGTCGCCCCGCCACCGCGTGTGAACCGGCTTTGCGGTGCCGAGCGATTTCCGTGGACCTTTCCGTCGGCTTGCCGTAACTAACCCGAGCCGTGGAACCAGAAAGCCTGCTCGCCAAAGAGATTGCGCGTGAAGTCGACCGTCGGCGGACGTTTGCCATCATCAGTCACCCGGACGCTGGCAAGACGACGCTGACCGAAAAGCTGCTGCTGTTCGGTGGGGCCATTCAGATGGCCGGGGCCGTCAAAGCCCGCAAAGCCGCTCGTCATGCGCGCAGCGACTTTTTGGCGATCGAACGGGAGCGTGGAATCTCGGTCAGTTCGTCGGTGATGAAGTTCAATTACCAGGATATCGAGGTAAACCTCCTCGATACGCCGGGTCACCAGGACTTTTCCGAAGACACCTATCGCGTGCTCACCGCTGTCGATTCGGCGCTGATGGTGATCGATAGCGCCAAGGGTGTCGAGACCCAGACCCGCAAGCTGATGGAGGTCTGCCGCCTCCGCGACACGCCGATCATCACGTTTATCAACAAGCTCGACCGCGAGGGCCGCGAGCCGTTTGATCTGTTGTCGGACATCGAGTCGAGCCTGAAGATCCAGTGTGCGCCGATGACCTGGCCGATTGGCATGGGCAAGCGCTTTCGGGGCACCTTCAATCTGTTTCGAAACGAGCTGCGGCTGTTTTCGGGAACCGGCTCAGAGCGAGTCCAGGATGCGGTCGTCTATCACGATGCGAGCGATCCGGCGCTCGATGCAGTGCTCGGCTCGCAGGTCGAGCATCTGCGGACCGATTTGGAGTTACTCCAAGGTGCGGGGACGCCGTTTGATAAAGAGGCGTACCTGGCAGGCAAGATGACGCCGGTGTTCTTCGGGAGCGCGGTGAACAACTTCGGAATTGCCGAGCTACTCGATGCGCTGCTCGAGTTTGCGCCGGCACCTCGGCCTCGGGCTTCGACGACCCGGCTGGTGTCTCCCTACGAGACGCCGTTTTCGGGGGTGGTGTTCAAGATTCAAGCGAACATGGACCCGCAGCACCGTGACCGCATCGCCTTTATGCGGATTTGTTCGGGCAAGTTCACCCGTGGCATGAAGGTCCGTCACCACCGCATTGCCAAGGAAGTGCAGATCCAAAACGCGACCATCTTCATGGCGCAGGATCGCACCGGCGTGGAGGAGGCCTATCCCGGCGACGTGATCGGCATTCACAACCACGGCACCATCAAGATCGGCGACACCATGAGCGACAAAGAGCCGCTCAAGTTTGTGGGGGTTCCCAACTTTGCACCCGAGCACTTTCGTCGCGTGCGGCTGCTCAATCCGATGAAGAGCAAGCAGCTCGAAAAAGGACTGCTGCATCTGGCGGAAGAGGGCGCGGTGCAGCTATTCCGACCGATTCGCAACAACGACTACATCCTGGGCGCGGTCGGCGTGCTCCAGTTTGAAGTGACGATTGCGCGGCTCGGCGATGAGTACGGTGTCGAAGCAACCTACGAGCCGGTCGAGTATGGTGCGGCGCGCTGGGTCCGCTGTGACGACAAAAAGAAGCTCGAAGAGTTCCGCAGCAAAGCGAGCTTGAACCTGGCGATCGACATCGACGGGAACCTCACCTACTTGGCCGAAAACGACTGGCGACTCAACCACACCATCGACAAGTGGCCGAGCATCGTCTTTGACCGCACCCGCGAACACGTCTAGCGCTGCCTCGACAAAAAGACGGCCATCGCGGCGGTGATGACGGCGGCCATGGCGTAGGGCAGCGGTGGGAACCAGTCAAACAGGGCTCCGGCGAGGATCGGTCCGATGGCGCGAGACATCGAGCTAAGCGATTGACTGAAGCCGAGCGTCCCACCTTGCTCAGTGGCAGAGGCCGCTCGGGACAGCAGCGTCGATAGGCTCGGAGCGAGCAGTCCTTGGCCAATCGCGACCAGCAGCAGCGCGGCCATCATCAGTCCACGGTTTGGCATCCAAGGAATCGCGAAAAAACCGAGCGTCAGGATCGCGAAACCGACGGTGCCAATGGCAACTTCGCCAAACCGTTTCGCCAGTGGCCCGATGAAGCCGCCTTGCACGATGGCGATGACGACCCCAATCGCCGCAAACAACCGGCCCATGGTCTGTTCGGAAAAGCCGTAACGCTGCTTGGCAAACAGGGCGAAGGTGGACTCCATGGCCACAAACGCCAGCGTCGACAGCATTGTGATCAGCAGCAGCGGGCCGACCACCGGACGGGATAGCGCGGCCTTGAGCGACGCCACCGACAGCGGCACCCGTTGACTCTTGCCACGAGCGCTCGGTGGCAGCGACTCACGCAGGGCAAACAGCGCGAGTAGCAGGTTGGCGGCGGACAGCGCGGCGGCGACAAAGGCGGCCGTTGAAAAGCCCCAGCGTGACAGCTCAGCCCCGACAAACGGACCAAACACAAACCCCATCCCGATCGAGGCTCCGACAAGACCCATGTACTTGGTCCGCTCGGCGGGCAGCGTGACATCGGCCACATAGGCTTGCGCGGTGGCGATGCTGCCGCCAAAGAGTCCGGCAAAGGCGCGGGCCGCCATCAGCGTATATAAGGTGTCGGTCAGCCCGGTCGCCAGCAGCGACAGCGTCGAACCGAGTAGGCACACGATCAGCACCGGACGACGACCGACGCGATCGGACAAGCGGCCCAGGATCGGCGCTCCGATGAGCTGGGCGATCGAAAAGCACGCGAAGAGCAGGCCAATTTGTTTGCCGTGCGCCCCGAAGCGCATCGCGTAAAACGGCAGCAGCGGCAGGATCAGCCCAAAGCCAAGCAGATCCAGAAACACCGTCAAGTAGACGACCACCAGCGACGCCAGCGTGCGCGGTGGCGGCGCAGAATCCAATGGAGAGTTCACGACGAGCTGTATACCCCAAGTACCACCCAGAGATGGCACGGCAAATCAGGGATAGGGCCGGGGTATGTTTTGCGGTGGTTGAGGGGGGCCGGGGATAGGGCGGACCCTTATTGGGCAGGTTGGGCGAGTGGACGGGGGACGATCTCGCGGAGGACAGCGGTGGTACCGGCGGCTTCGATGGTGGC
>CALLYL010000824.1 GCA_937859535.1 uncultured Myxococcales bacterium | reverse complement strand
CGCCTTCGCGAGATTCTTTCACCTTGTAGCCGAGCTTTTTGGTCTTTTCGTGAACCGTCTTCCGCTGCGCTTCGACGAGTCGTTGACGTTCCTCTTCCATTCGTCGTCGCTCTTCCGCAGCAAGGCGTTCCTGCTTGGCAGACGCGTGCGCTTGATAGCGTCCATTGAGTTGCGTCAACCAACCCGATCCAAACCGGGGATGGTCGTAGCCACTGACAAACGCCTGGTATCCGGTGGGCGTGGCCAGGAATCCGACGTCATTGGATGAACCGCCGACGTGCTGTCGTCGGATAACGAGGTTGGCAGTCTGCGCCCTGCGGTCGCCCTGATACCCGACGAGATGTGCAGGGCTGGCATGCACCTCGACCTTAGTTCGGTCGAAGCCTACGTCAGCGAGCGCCGCCAGCAAGCACTCCTCATCCGTCATCGGCGTCATCAAGGTGATGTACGCGCTCATAGCTTCTTCCCCACGGTTTGAGTGCGCGTGGTGGTGACGCGGCCCGTGCTGGCGTCCGGCTTGCGGTCCAGTGTTGCAATGCCGGGTGACAGTCCGTCAAGGAGGCGTTCCAGATCGCGCAGGCAAGCATCGCCGGTGAATCCCTCGGCGTCCGCAGTAATCCGGCCCTCGCGGTCGATCTCGACGGTGATGCGCTGTTCCTTCATGCGTTCTCCGGGGCAACGAGTCGAGCTTTGAGACGGGTAGCGGCTTGTTCGCCGATCGTCAGCTCGTCCCAGATTTCGATGACGAGGTAGCGCTGTCCTCGATAGCGGCGCAGCGCACCGACCTCTGGCAACGCCTCCTCGGGGATAACTGTCGCGGTGCGGGACTGAGTAGTCTGGGGAACGAAGCGGCCCGCCGCTTGTGGCTGCCGTGCCATAGCCTTTATCGTTGGCTTGAACACGAAAGTCTCCGCTGCTTGTTGCTCTAGGGCATCTACCTCGTGCTTTAGTCGCTTGATATCAGCCTTGAGCTTTGCAAGATCGTCGGAGGTCCGCTGCTGCTCGACCTGAAGATCCTTTTTGGCTTTCTTATCGGCCGCCTTCAAGTCGTCCTCGACCGTGGCAAGTCCCTTGACCAAATCAGGTAGCAGCGACTCTTTCTCGGCAAGCGCTTTGCGGCGCTCTGGAAGATCTCGGCTGGCGGCTTCGATTCGACTCTTCCAATCGCTCTCCTGCTTGTCGCGCTCTTCTTGTTCTTGTGCCTTGCGTTCGGCCTCCTCCTGGTCACCCTGAAGAGCGCGCGCCTGGTCTTCAATGCTCGTCAGTTGCTGGAGCAACCCAGGAGCCTCCGCCGGTCCAGCCAACGAGAGGCGCTTCTCGTCCAGCGCCGTGAGCGCGTCGAGAAGGTTTCGTTGGGTTCGCTCAAAGCCGAGCATCGCGTTTAATAGGCGAGAGAAGGCCCGCCCAACTCGGCCGCGATGACCGTCTGTTTCTTGCAGTGCGTCGCGAATCTTGCTGCGCCGTTTCGACCACTCTTCGTCGAGCTGTCGCCATCGACCGACGAGTGGATCTTCCTCAGCGTGCGCTGGCAGGCGCGGGGGCAAGGCCATCCACTTGTACCGCGCTGTCAGCGCGAGCGGTTGCGCCATCGGCCACGAAGCCGGAGAGGTTTCGGGTGTGGCGTGTACTTGTTCGGACTGCACGTCTGGAAGGCCGATAATTTGCTCGGCCTCGACGGGACAAGCAGCTTGAGCTCCATCCAACCAAAGTAGCTCGCCGCTTTGGGCATGGTTACCGAGCCGGAGATCCGTTCCGAAGCGCCAGCTAGCGGGGGCTTCCAAGATCCGGGCCGCATCGGCGGCTTGAGCGGGGTTCAGCTCGATGAGCAATCGCCCCAGTGTCCCAGGCAGGTAGGCAACCGCTTTCCTTCTCCCAATCACAAGGTCCGGCAGCTGCCGGTCTTCCCATACGACCTCAGCACCTTCGCGCACCAAACGAGCCAGCGGCTGGTGATGGCTTCCGCTGATCGGGAACCATAAACGACGAGGCGTACTGGACGGAGGAACCCCATCCGATATATGTACCAGAGCATCGCGAGTATCGATCTCCAAGGGCGCGTCCGCACCAAGGAGGCGCAGCGGCGCAGAGCGTGGAGGTTCGGGTACGTCGAAGGGGCGCTCGGCAGCAGACCGGAATGAGATCTGCTTGCCGCCGGTCCATCCCTCATCTGTGGCTTGATGCCAGAACAGCCGCAGAAATAGTTGCCGGAACGCCGCTGACTGTTCGCCATCCAAGCGCAAGCACCACGGTGCCGCTCCTCCCGGCGTTGCGCCCATCCAGATCTTGGCTTCGCTCGCTCGGTAGACGCCTGCCACTGGCACCTCAGAAACTCGTCGGATGAGCACCGTGCGGCATGCCAGAAGCTGCGGATCAATTTTCGACTGACCCCAGCCAGCAGGAGCAAGCACGTATACGCGTTCTCCGGCGCTGGCAGGTGTAAGCAGCTCGTTCATGACAGGGGCGTGATCGGTGCGTAGCATCACAAGCACCGGAGCGCCCTGGTCCACACCGACCGGACCCGCTTGGTCCGAGTGGATCAGGAGGGTCGTATCCAAGCTTGCCACCGCAGCTGTTGCCGTGGTTCTGCCGACCCAAGCGGTCAAGAGACGTTCGTCATCTCGTCGCGCCACTCGCTCCCGAGCGATGCGGCGAATCGGTCCATTCTTCATCGCACACCTCCGCTCAGCCATTGTCGCAGCCGCTCCGGTAACTCCTCGGCAGACATACGCACCGCGACAAATCCACGTGACCGCAATGGGGTCTCGGGTCCGGCCTTCGCAACATCCGCGCGGGCATCGAGAGGACTGTTGCTCATTTGCCAGCCAAACCCCTCGTTGGAATCTGGCGCGACCAAAAGATAGCGGTCGTGTGGCGCAGTGCGCCCGAACACCTCCCGATAGGCACGCGGTGCGCTTCCGGTCAAAGCTCGAATCTGTTTGAAATCGGCTCCCTCGTCCTCGGACCACACATCGATCATAGCCAACGGGTTGAATTGGCGGACCGCTTGCACAAAGAGCTTCAAGCTCGCCAAGTTGTCAGCACCACGGACATAGCGATCGCACAACAGAACGCGACGGGGCATACCCGCAGCGAGAAGTCGGTCAACGATTTGCCGCATGGACCACCCACCGCGATATGGCACGCGGATGACTCTTGGTTCCTCGGCAACCGACTCGACGCCTGGGTCTTCGATGCGAAAGGCATCCAAGTCTGCTGGTGGGATCGGATGCGGAGCGAGATCGGCAGGTGCTGCCAGAGACCAGAACAGTTCGGGTTTCTTCGCCGCGAGCTGTTCACTGATCATGGTGTTGTGCGCTGGGAGTGCCGGCTTGAACTTTTCAAGTGGGGTTTCCTCCATGAGTTCAGCGAACAGGCGACGGACCTCACTGCGGCTGCGGTATGCAATATTGCGAGTGAGATGGCGGTCGAGCCGCGACACTGCCCAGCGCTGCGCCTCATCGGCCGATACTGGCCCAATGGGGACATCCTCCAAGATTACGTCTGAGTACGCCCCCTTCCCCGGCACCTCGACATGAGGCAGCTTCAGCGTCTTTCGGAAGTCGTCCTGCTCAGCGTCTGTGAGCCCCCGAAATGCGACAGCGAGACGACGCTCGGCCACCTGCCAACGACCAAACGATACCAGAGGACCGGTACCCCAGAGATTCGCTAGGCCATTGAGGTCGACTCCGTCGGATTCCGGTGTGTGCTGCATAGGCTTCATGCTGCCTTGAGGCACCTCGATCACACCATCAAGCTGCCAATGGTCCTTCTGCGCGTCGAAGTCGAGTGTCCATCGCAGTCGGCAGGTCGCCCGCGTCGTTCCTGGCAAACAACCGACCTGACCATGATTCGACGGCAGATCGCGTAGCAGATACCGCTGCTGTGGGTCGACGACGGAGCAGAAGATGACACCCCGATCGGGTTCGGTTGGCAGCGGAGCGACGTCATCGAAGCGGTGGTCACGGTTCGATGAGCGCCTCTCGGCAGCCAGAATCCGCCGTCCGATCAGCGGATGCTCCGCAAGCCAAAAGCCGTAGACGCCTTGTTCGGGGACAGGAGCCTCATCCCTTTCGGCCACATCTTCCCCGAGGGATGTCAGGCTACCTTGTGAATCGCATATTCCAAGTGTCCGGCACCAAGAAATGACATTTCGTGCACCTGCGTCCCCAAGGCCAGGCAGTACAGACTGGACTGACGCTGCCGAGATGCGGTTGCCGGTCTTGCGAGCCGCACGACAGATGACACCCAGCTCAGGCCGCCGCTCCATCCAGGCCATCTCAGCGAAGACGGCAACGCGCTCGACCGGAATCTCAGAAGAAAGCACTGCTCTCATTGCTTGCTGCGCCTCCAGCGCCGGATATCCTGCTCGTCCACCTGCGGCGTTCGCTGTGCCAGCTCTTCTAGTTCAGAGATTCGGCAGCTAGCGAAGTACTCGGCGTTGCCAACTACCACAAGTTGCTGCCGCGCACGAGTCACTGCGACGTTGAGACGATTCGGACTGTCGAGGAATCCGATGCGCTCCGTGTTCCGCATAGAGAGCATCACGAGATCTGCTTCTCGCCCCTGAAATCGGTCCACGGTTCCGCAGACAACTTCGATGGGCGCATCGCGGACGCGGAAGCGAGTCTTCCGATCGTCCTGGGTAACCTCTTGGAGCATTTGCGACAGTGCGCGCTCCTGCTTGACGTAGAAACAGAGGCACGCAACTTCCCACAGGCCGGGGGCATTCCGCGTCGGAGTGCCTTTTTTCCGAGCCCATGCGATGAACTCGCGCAGGATGGCGGCAATGGCGCGCACCTCGTCCTGATTTTCGCCCTGATGTTCACGTCCGTGGACATGCGCCCAGACCCGGCGCGATCGGAATTTTCCAAAGTCCCACCCGAGCTTCACATCCCTGCTCTGGATCGTATTCGCATCCTTGAGGGAGGATCCATGGTAGATGACCTCGCGAGAAAACTCGGAGATCTGTGGATGCATCCGGTGTTGATACGACAGGCTCTCGAAGCGGTCTAGGAAGACATTTTCTCGTCGTGCACGCAGTCCTGCGGTGAGCGCGCTCGGTCGCGTGCTTCGCTCGACACCGATGCCCTCCTGAATCACCTCTAGAATGCTCGGCAAGCCGATGTCTTGAATCTCTGCAATCGGTTCCGAGATGTCTCTCGCGGCTGGCTGGAGTCGCTTGAGGTCATCGCGGAGGCGCTGGCGCTCTCGATCGTTGCGACTGTGACGCAGCTCGTGGAGGCGAGTCAGGCGCCACGCAAGCTCCTGGCCCAGGTCGTTGCGGCGTAGCCAGTCTGTCTCGCACAACTGGCTGTCTGCGAAGGTTGTGATGTCATCTTTCTTGAACTTCCGCTCTTTGTACGGGCGCTGAAGCTCGCCCGCTCGCCCGCGCCACCACGCCTGGCGGAGCAGGAGTGGATCGCCTTCGTTCAAGACACCGGAACCGCTTGTTACGTCCCGAGCGAGCAGCAGGTTTGATGGCAGCAAGTGAGAGACGTCTGCGAGTAGGTCATCACCAACAAGGACCCAGTCGGCCGCCGCGAGTCGTAGCGCTTCAGGTTCTCCAGACTGGAGTTGTGCGACTGTCACGAGCGCGGTCGGCCCTTCGCTGGGACCGCCCCGCGCGACGACACGCACCACGGATAGGTCGGCAATCGGCTTGGCCTGCAATTCACGGGCGATCCAGCTCAAGACGCCGGGCGGCTCGACGATAAGCCAGCGCATTCCCGGCTGCCGGACATGAGGTCGGAGGAGCCGGAAGAGCAGCAGACAAGCCCGCTGGTGGTCCCGGGGAAAGATTGGTTGATCCTTCTCGTCCACGAGGTCGCGAAGGTTCGCCACGATGTCCGCTCGATCTGCGAAAGGTGGAAGTTGGCGGACATCGCCGACGATGATCCAGCGCTTCGCCATGAGCGCCGGAACCATGAACTCCTGGATGAGCGTCTTGCTGGCCTCGTCAATGATGAGCACGTCCCAATGCGGCATGGTCGTGATCGGGCGCTCAGCGATGTGTAGATCCTCGTCCCGACCTCGGAACAGCGGGTGGTTGACGATGCCCATCGTCGTGCCACAGGTCAGGTTGGCCGCCATGATGATGGTGCGCTCCGCCATCTCGACCAACTCGACCTCACCGAACTTCTGCATTTCAGGTTGGCGCTGCCAGGCAGAGACGAGTGCGTCGATTCGACTGTCGATCTGGACCGCCTGAACCTTGTCATCTACTTTGTCCAACTTGCCGATGCGGACAGCATCAACAGGGGACTCCGAGCCGAGAAGTCGCTCCAACACGTTGTCGATCGCTACGTGGGTGGATGCGCAGAGCAGCACCCGCTTCCCCTGCTCGACGAGTTGCTGCACGATCTCGCAGATCGCGGTCGTCTTGCCAGAACCAGGCGGTCCTTCCAGGAAGGCAAAATCGGGTGAGCCAAGCGCCTTTGCTACGAAAGTCCGTTGCTCCGGCGTGCCGCTGCGGGTTTCATCGGTGAGTGCGCGCCATTGGGTAGGATTCTGTGGCTGGACACCGGGCCAACGGGCGTGCTGTGGATCCTCGCACAGCCTCATCAATCCCTGGTGATGCGGAAGCGGGGCCTCGGAGAGCTGCCTCAGCGCTCTCTTCTGGAGGTAAAGATTTCTAAGATCGACCGGAAGGAACAGCGTGGTTCCTTCGGGCGGCAGACGGTCGAGCAGAAGTTGATACCTGTCCTGGTCTACCTTCTTGACCTTGTAGATGTCAGACTGCCGGCGGAACTTCGCTGTCCAGACCTCGCCGACGTCACCTTCGCAGAAGGCCGCCCGAGGATCGAGGAATTCATCAGCCTCAGAATTCTCTGGGGGCAGGAGCTGTATCCAGTTACCGCGCCGTCCCGCGCCACCGGCTTCTTCGCCTCGGTACCGGATGCCATCGTCGCCTCGTAGGGGGCCATCAGCAGGCGTCTCCTCGCTTCGCAGCATCCCACCCGTAACATCGAAAGAGTGGCCAGCGGCATCTACGACTCTCCGAAGGCTATCCATGGAGGGCATCGCCTCGGCCTCGACCTCCTCGCCATCGACGAGCAGATCACTATCCCCGTGCTTTCCTTGAACCACCAAAAACCAGTGACGCTCCCCGTCCGATCGTGGTGTACCGACGATCTCCAGCGGGACACCATCCAAGGTGGAGACTTGCTGAGGTGGCGGCGGAGCTGCCTCTACCTTGATTTCGCATTGGACGCTGCACCACAGCAGTTGGTCCGTGGGCAAGATCAGCGGATTCGTCCGCACGAGCAGGCCTTGCTCGTTGCGCGTCGCAGCCTCGATGCGAATAGGCTTGCCGCGATTGGTCACAAAGGCATGCTGTGCGAGGTCGGGTACCCTATCGTCTGGCCAGTTTGTGATGACGAAGCCCGGTAAGCGGCGGGGCACTCGCAGCAGAGTGTCCAGGGGCTCTAACCGGATGGAGAGCAGATTACGCACGCGCTCCCAGGGGAGCTGGTAGCGGAACTGCCTCTCCTTGGCTGTATGGATGGCTTGGCCGAGGAACTGATTGAACGGCCGGAGCGTCGTTCGAGTCTGCCCCTCAAATGCACCAAGTACCTTGGGATGCGGCACGCTCGCCGTCGCATGGAAGAACAGAACTTTCACGGACGAGGTACCGGGATGAAGGGGTTACGGCCCGCCTCTTGGCGAAGCTTGGGAGGAGCACTTTCCGTATTCTCGGCAGGCAGATCCTCAGGACGCTCGCCGTTGGCGAGACGCGCACGAACCTTGGCCCACTGCCGTAGGTTCTCGATCTGGTCGCGCATCGTTCGCGACAGCGGGAAGGTCTTGGCCAGCGCCCGGCCGA
>CALLYL010000823.1 GCA_937859535.1 uncultured Myxococcales bacterium | reverse complement strand
CCGAAAATCCGACGGTTTGTACGAACGACAAATCTTCCTGATACAGACTCATGATCTCACCATAGCGCATTGCTGCTACGACACCGCCGCCAATGAGTTCCCAATTGCCATCCGGAAGTTCCCAATTGCGGTTCGGAATTCCTGGTTGGCTTCTTGGCGGGCTCGGGTATGCTCCCCGGTCTCCACCCCCGAGAGCCCGAGATGGTGGAGGGACTGGCTGCCGAGTGAGCGATTGCTGAAGGCGATTTGTCCACGTGGGGTGGCAGGCTCCCTGTATGCTCACAGTCCATGTTCTCTATGAACGATTCCTTTGTGATGGACGGCGGCGAGTCCGTCGGCGATTTGGCGGGCGATTTGACAGGCCCGCGCTACGGAGAGACGGCCTCCTGACAGAACACGACTCAGCGTCGGTCCCTGTAGGAATTCCATCACCAGATAGGAACGACCATCAGGAAGGAGTCCGAAATCAGAGATATAGACTGTGTTGGGGTGGCGGATCAGCGACGCTAGCTTGGCCGCCTGGAGGAAGCGTCTCTGTGCTTCGGGATCTTGAGGCTTCAGGAGTACCTTCACCGCCACCGGGCTATCGAGGACAATATGGCGAGCCTTGTAGACGACCCCCAGCCCACCAGCCGACAAACGCTCTTGGATCTCGTAGCGTTCACCGATGACCATTCCAATGAGATCGCCCTGGGCAGCGACCGCAACTTGCTCCGACCGAGGCAGTGTTGTGACGGCAGGTGTGCAGGCACCATCTACCAAGAACTTGCTTCCGATTCGACAACCGATGCTCTGGAGCTGTGGTCCGAACAGCACTACTCACTCCGTCCACTTCTCTGCCTGGACCTCCACGACTGCGCATAGCTACCGACTTCTGTTCGCACCGATCGTCCATTAAAGAAGCATCTGCTTTGCTTCATATTGAATCAAGAGAAGCCACAGGAATGCGCGGTCGACTTCGTATCAGCCCCTTGTCACATTGCGATTTTTCTCCGACCATGAACATAAGGAGGTTCAAGATGAGTTCTCGATGGCTTTTCTGCTTGTGCCTGGCTGGTTGCGGTATGGGAAGCGATGGTTTTGAGCAGGCGGTCCCGGACCCCTCGCTGATTGCCTTGAAGGTGCCGGGCGCCACGTCCAGTTTGGGGACGTCGTCGCTACAGCAGGCACTCCTCGGCGAGCGCGCAACCTTCTACACGGTGACCGTGAACACCACCTCCGACATCAACAACGGGGTGGCTGGTTTCCTCGCCAACATCAACCACATCATGACGCAGCCGCCCAGCCAAAGGAGCGCGACGCACGCGGTGTGGGGACCGTCGAATGACGCCCTGGCCAGCGCCAACTACAAGTTCGATGTCGAGCGGGTGACTCCCAAGGACTTTGGCTACGGATTTTCAGGCAAGCTCAAGGGCGCTCCTGATAGCGCGTTCCAACTGGTGATTCAGGGTGAGAACCACATCGTCGATGCCTCCCACGCCAGCGGCAACTTCTATGTGGACAACGACCTGGCCAAGCGGCTCGATCCCACTACCAAGTCTGATCACAGCTACTTTGTGCACTACGACAACACCGGAGGCTCGCGCATCGTCGCCATTCAGTTCCAAAAGGGCGGCACAAACGACGCCGGGTATCAGTACAAAGAGAATCCCGACGGCTCAGGCAGCTTCCAGTTCGCTTCACTGCAAGACGTGAACGGTGACGGCAAGCTGGAGACGCTGGCGATCCACTCGCGTTGGCTGCCTAGCGGATCAGGCCGCGCCGACGTGGCGGTAGAAAGTGGACTCTTGAGCATGTCCGAGTGCTGGGATGCGAAGTTTGGTCGCACCTTCTACCAGGAAAATGGCCGCATGGTGGAAGGCGATCCGGCAGGCTGCGCGTTCTAGGAACGGGCTGCTGCAACCCCGAGTTGAGATGGACACCGCCCGCTGACCGGCGGCGGCACGAATCGTCTGACCGTTCACTTCTCCCTTGCTGGCGTGCGCAGATCGTTATCGCTCGTGCTGCGTTTCGGGTGGTCGGAGGTCCTCTCATGTTCACCCGATCGATCCTGCTGTGGCTCTACGCGCTCTCACTGTTTGTGGCCGCGCCGGCCTTGGCTGACCAAGGCTTTGTCCCGCTTCCGAGCACCGCTGGTGCGCCCAAAGACCTAGAGATTCAAGTCAGGCGCTACGAGGGCTCGACGAACGGCCAGCTCACCGTCGCGATTCGCAACCCGACTATGCGGGCCGTCAAGTTTGAAGCTGGCGGTCTGTACTTTGTCCCCGAACAGAATGCCAATGACGCTCCGCAGCGGCTCGGGGCAGCCGGTCCTTTTGCCGTGCGCAAGCAGTCGGGCAGCTTTGAACCCATCGAGGGCTACACCCTGTCGCCAGGCAGCCAGGTCGAAGTGAAGCTCGACGTCTACTGCATCGACTCGCACCGCCGCAGCCCACGTACCGGCGACGTCTTTCGCGTGGCCGTCGAGCGCATGCCGGTCGAGCTGACCCGCTCGATTCAAAGCGACGCCAGTGCCGCCGCTCGCCAAAACGGAGGCTACGCCGCCCCCGCTGCCAAGTCCGCCGTGCAGTCCGAAATCTGGAAGAATCGCAACAAGAAGTGGATCGAGCTAGACGGCGAAGGGGTTCAAGAGAAGCGCAAAGACGCGCCCTCTCCGCCGATGAATCAAGTCCAGAAGCGCTACATCGACCACAACTAAACCCCTTCACGTTCGAGCCCCGCACATTGCCCGCCACTCGTCGTGCCTTCTCGACTTCGATCGCATCGAGGCACCGTCTGTGCATCGGCTGGTTCCTTTGGTTGACCGGACCGGGCCAGACTCCTTCCGTCTCTCTGCTACAGACCGGTTTGCTGGCCAATCCGCCGTTCAACGACTCCGACTGGTTCCGCACGGACGACGACGTGCGCTGGCAGTTCGGCGTCCCACCGAAGGGCAACGCCAACTTCGCCTGGGTGGCGGGGGGCTGAGTCAAGCCAGCGTTCCCGGACGCCGCCAATGAGTTCCCAATTGCCATCCGGGAGTTCCCAATGGGTGTTCGGGGGTTCCTGGTTGGCTTCTTGGCGGGCTCAGCGATGCTCCCTGGTCTATTACGAGAGCCGCATGTCCAAGCTGAGTCTGAACGCCGCCGCGCTGCCGAAACTCGATGCCGAGTTTGAGGAGATCACGGAAGGCGAAGTGTAGACGGCTTGCCAAAGACCTCGATGCGGCCCAAAGGCGTGGCGAGGACCTGGGCCTGACCGAGGACGAGATCGCGTTCTACGATGCGCTTGCTACCAATGACAGCGCCGTGCAGGCCATGGGCGATGCCAAGCTCAAGCTCATCGCGGCAGAGCTCATCACCCAAGTGAAGAAGAGCGTCACCATCGACTGGACCCTCCGCGAAAGCGCCCGCGCCAAGATCAAAGTGATGGTTAAGCGCATCCTCAACAAACACGGCTACCCACCGAAGCACTTCGAATACTTCGCGCGACGCGTGCCAACTTCCCCACTGGGTCGAGAACCAATGGCGCGTAGAGTTGTCAAACCTGCCATGGCGACTTTCCTCGGTCTGTCTGTGCTCCTCTTCACGCTGCCGTTCACCACGGTGGCCTCGGCGCACGACGAGCTGCGTCTAGAAGCCAAGCGAGACGGCAGCACGATACACGCCGTGCTGATCAACAAGAGCGCACGGCGGGTCAAGGTCTTCGTCGGTTACTACTGCCACAGTCCGGACTCTGCGTTCTATGACTCGGCGCCGTTCTCGCTGGAGATCGATGGCCAGCGTCGCCCGGCGCGCGAATGTGCCGCTGCGGATCGCGAGGCGCAATTCCTCAACCTACAGGCAGGCGGCCTCTACGAGATCGGGCTGGCGCTCGCCCATGAGGAAGATCAAGGCGTGTCGTTCGTCGTGCGGTATCAGCCGCCGCGCCGCTTTCGCGACTGCTGGCCTAAGTCCCTCGTTTCATCGGCGCAGCCATGGCCGGAGACGCTCGCGCTCTCTGTGGTGGTCACGTCCACATCGAGGGGCGCAGTCGAACTTGCGCTCGAGCACAAGAACACGAGCGCTGACTACATGACGGTGTTCACCAGCGACGCTTGTGAGCAGCCGATCTTCGACACGCTGCTCGTCGATAACACCCCACAGCCGCTGGTGATGCCGACTGCGTGTAGGGGCGTCCATCCGCAGATCAAGTCGCTGCCGCCCGGAGCGTCATTTACGACCCGCGCCCGGCTGCAGTTGGCTCCCGGGGCGCACACCCTTCAAGCCATCTACCAGACCCTGCGTTCCCCGGAATGGACGCTGATGCTCGGTGGCGTCCCGTCGAAGATCAGCTATGGCCACATGACCTGGCACGGCACGGCGCGCTCTACCGGGGTGCAGGTCGACATGAAGTAGCGCGGCGCGTAGCCAGATCCGCAGGAAATGCGAGAAGATCAAATGGGCATGACGCTTGGAATCCTGGTCGAAAGGCGCACCCTAGCGGACGGACCGTGGGAGCCGGTCTTGGTCGACGGTCTGCTCGGACACCGGCAGTTTGGGCGTCTTCTGCTCGCGTCGGGGACGATGGAGTGCCCAGTCTATACACTGGCAGCACCGAGTGCGATGGCGGAACTACTGCGTGGCGGTTGGAGCGCAGAGCAGACCTGTACTCCACTTCAAGAAGGCGTGGGGTTACCTGCGGATGCTTCGGCGGCATGCAGACGAGACGTTGAATCCCTTGCTAGCCCTGATCGAGGTGCAGCGGGATGGTTCACGTCCGCGCGTCTCCAGAACTATGATTGGGCGGCTGGACGGCGAGAGATCCTGGATGACGACAGTTGGGTGCAGGAGGCGTTTTGTCCCGAACTGAGGCAGGAAGCGGCCCATCTCGCTGCAACGCTCGCCGACCTGGGCGACCCAGCCGACGTCCGCGTCATCATGTTCTTTGTGTGAGGGCGCAGAGAGAGGCGCGTGTAAAAAGCCACCCCGCAACGGCAAAAGTCAGAGCTTCAGGCGCTTGATCTCGGAGGCTGCGAAGCTGTCGCTTATGTGGGCGTAGACCATGGTCATCTGAATGTCCGCATGACCCAGCAGCTTTTGGAGCGTGGGCAGAGAGCCCCCAGACTGGACGAACAGAGACGCAAAGGAATGGCGAAGGCAGTGCCAAGGAGCCTGGGGAACACGCAGCCCCGCCACCCGATACAGAGCAGCGGGGCTTGGTGCGCGGTACGCCTGGTGCCACTGAGCAGAGTCGAAGTTTCGTTTCTTCGGGTTGAGAGGGCAGATCACGTCCTCTTTGGTCGATGGGCAACGATTCCGCCACGTTCGCAGCACAGAGGCCAGCTCGTCCGTCATCGGTACGGTGCGCGGCCTTCCTGTTTTGGTCACGCTGCGGTACGACTTGTTCACCGTCATCACGCCACGATCCAGATCACAGTCGCGCCACCGCAAGCCGAATACTTCCCCGGCTCGTAATCCGGCGAGTAGTCCGAGTCGAACGGCAACAGAGAAGACCGCGCCGCGCAAGTCTGACTTGGCCTGCTCATCGGTGGCGTCGACGAGTCTTCTGGCCTCTGAAACGGTCAGGAACTCAAGTCGCGCTTCTTTGCGAGGCTTTCGCAGTCCGACGAAGGGATTTTGAGTCACGATGCGCTGTTTGCAAGCCCAGGCGAAGACGCAGCTTATCTGGGACAGACGGACGGCGGCGGTGTTGGCGGCTCCACTGCGGACCAGCGTGTTCCGAAGCTTCTCTGCCTGTGCAGCAGTGAACTGCGTCGCCGAAAGAGCCCCGACCTGACGAAGAACGGGACGGAGGTGTGTCCGGGCCTTTGTGGCCCACCTGTCGTGGTTGCGGATTTTCGGTGAGTCGTACTCGCTCAGAAAGCGCTCCGACAGATCGGCGATTGTCATCATCGCCAGCTCGGGCTCGCGCTCTGGCACCCCCAGCTTGCCGCGTGCGATCCGCGCCTCGATCTCGATGAGCATCCGCTTCGCTTCCGCGTGGGTCGGTTGGCCGCTGGCCCGCTGCTTGCGCTTGCCATCGACGTCGACGAAGCGCAGATACCACCCGACGAAGCGACCGCCCTTTACCTTCTTTATCACCTCACCCATTGCCGTGGTCCTTTGGTGGTCCACCGCCCCGGAGGATTTCGCCGACACAGCGCAGCACGAGGTGTGTGTAAGCGTCTACCCACAGCGACGGAAACCAGTTAAATCATTACATTTTTATGTAACGCTGACCACTTGTCGTAGATGATGCGGGTGTCGTCGCCGCGAGAGCGGGTTACGTCCATGGCGACCACGATCGGTGTGTCGTTCATGCACTCGCGAATCTTGCCGTTGGGATCGAGGTTCTGGTGCACGCCGCGCCTGGCCGCAGCCTCGCCAGCCGAGCCATAGCCGCGATAGGTAAACACGTCGCGGTTGTTCGAGCGCGACTCTAGCGCAATGTCCTCATCGTAGTTGCCACCGCCCATGGGAGCCCCCCTTTTACTGGCCTGTCCGCCGATCTTATACCAGTTGGGGCTAGGCCACGTGGGCCAGCTACTCGGCGTCGATCAGAGCCTGAACCGCCACCGATAGATACCCTGCATAGCGGGCGCGAAAGGCCGGGTCTTTCCAGTCGTCCGAGGTGACTTTGCCACGGCACTCAGGCGTGCCACACCTACAGTCCATCTGAAATCCACCGTCGGCGTGATCGATCAGCACCGTTCCATAGTCGAAGGTTAGCTCGGCCCCAACGGCAATGTCGGTGAGCGCGACGACCATGATCTGCCCCCGAATGCCGCAGTTGGGCGCGCACGAGTGATTGACGAAGTCGCCATCGCCCAGCTCGTCCTCGCCAATCGGTCCTAGCAAAAAGCCCGGCCAGATCGAAATAGCGACCGCTTGCACCTGTGGCGACAACTTCTGAAACGTCGCCACGTCGTAGACATGTCCGCCAAACAGCGCCACCATCTCACCGGCCCGAATCGGCGCGACGGCGAACGTGCCACGGCCATCCACCTGGCTTTTGCGGGTCACAACTTTGGGACAAAGGTAACTTAGCGACATACGGATCCCTCGCTAGGCCGACTCAGTGGCGCTGTGCTGTTTCAGAAAATGACCACCGCCAGCAAGATCGTGATCAAAGACCCGATAATCGCAGGTCAGCTCTTCGCCCGCTTTGATATCACGATTGGCACGAATGACAGCGGGCGGTGACTCGGTGGTGTTCGGATGATCACTGTGATTCATGAACCTGCCATCATCACAGCTCAACACCAAACTTCCGGGGATATCTTCAAATCCGTAGCCATATCTGGAAAGAAACGTACGAAATATTGGTGGCAGCAATTCGATCTGTTCTCTGGTAAAAACTCGCTCTGACGCATCATTCCATTCCCAGACCAAGCACCCGGCAGGAATATCTTCCGCCGCGAATAGACCAATACCACCGTGCCGATCGGGTCCAAGATAGGTTTTTACGGTTAGCATGTTAGGAGTTCCACATCATAGGAAGCGACTTAGCAGGAGCCCTCTGGAGAAGGGTTTAGCTCTTTGGTGTAAAATACGGCTTCTTGATGCACTGCGGCGGCTGACAGCAGTATTTTCTGGCCGTTGTCTTCATATGTTGCATAGGACTGACTACTCGTCCGAACAAATCCAAGCATTTCTGCCGATAGTGCTGTTGCGCGATGAAGACATAAGGCACCAGCCCTGCGAAAACCGAGCGATTGGGCCATATCTAAAATACGGCTATCCAGTTCGAACAGTAGCTCGGTGCCGTCGATACCGGGTTTTGCCCCAGCAATCGCCATATCCAGCATTTCACGTTCCAGGATCTTCGGGACTCGCCGATCGTAGGGATCAAAGAAGAGCGCGAGAAATGTTTGATAGCGCAAGAACGCTTCGGATAGCTCCGCCTGGTCGAGGGGTACCTGCGTGGTCCAGTCCCCAGCCAGGCTAAAGCCGACCAGCTCACCGGTCACGCCGTCAAGAGCGACCAGTGACAGCCCTTGTCCTCGGTATCGCGAAATCAACGCCCGATAGAACGGCAGCAGATCGACGACCTGTAGCTGGAGGCACTGGCACACCGGCTCAGCGCTGACAAAGACCTCGCAAGCAAAATGGATCAGGGACTCTTCCGAGACTTCGGTGGCAGGCACGACCCGATACCTCGGTAGCGCGCTCTGCGTGAGGATCGGCTCGCGACCACCGAGCCAACGCACGATCTGCGCCAGCGATGAATCACGCAGCAGCGAAAGTGGCACCTGTGGACCACCTCGTGCGGCCAGCCTGGCCCCTAGCT
>CALLYL010000822.1 GCA_937859535.1 uncultured Myxococcales bacterium | reverse complement strand
GCTGGCCCGGCTGCGCGGTACGGTCAGGCGCCAGCGCCACGATTCGGAAGGTCCATCAAGTTTCAGAAAAATTAGCAAGTGGGTCGACGTTACAACGCGGGCGGTTGGGGTAAATCTCTACATCTCAACCCTACGGCAGCGCGGGCTGTTCAGGGTGTTGAGGAAGAGGTCGTTATTCGGAACCCGACTCATCCTTTGTTTGGGAAGCAGTTTCGGGTTCACCATCGGCAGGAGCGGCCCGGTAAGGAGCCCTCTGTCTTTCTGATTTTCTCGGAGGAATTGTTGCTACGGGTTCCGGTCTCTGTTCTAACAGAGCCGGTAGAGCCTCCGACCAAGCTGACGCTCACGTCGATGGCTGAGCTGGTTTCAACGTTCCGCGTTGTCTCCTCCTCATGTCCGTCGATGAAGCCACTCTCTGGTCCTCCTTCCCAAACCACCTGAAGACCCACATTCAGACGGAGCTAACCCAGCTCCTGTGCGAGGCTCTGCATGAACTCCGCTCCGATTCTGCCGTCCCATCTTCGCCGCAAAGCGGTCATCTACATTCGTCAATCCACCGGTCACCAAGTGATCACCAACCAAGAGAGTCAGCGGATGCAGCGCGACATGAAGGAGCATGCGCTGCGGCTTGGCTGGCCGGAGTCCCTCATCGAGATTGTGGAAGCGGACACGGGGACTTCCGCGCAGAGTACTGTCGGTCGGACGGGCTACAAGAACCTGCTGTCCGAGCTGGCGATGGGCGAGATAGGAATCGTCCTGAGCTACGAAAGTACCCGGCTGTCCCGAAACTGTAGTGACTGGTATCCGCTGCTCGATCTGTGCACACTGAATCAGTGTCTGATCGGTGATCGCGACGGCGTGTATGACCCCTCGACCTCCAATGGACGACTCCTCCTTGGCATGAAGGGAATCGTTTCGGAGCTGGAGCTACACACTCTGCGGGGTCGTCTCAACGCAGGAATCGACAACAAAGCGCGGCGCGGCGAGCTGGTCATGCGGCTGCCAGTCGGATACGTCCACCTCGACGATGGAACCATCGTCAAAGATCCGGATCTGCAAGTTCAGGAGTGCATCTCGCTGGTCTTCCGTACCTTCCTGGACCTACGTACTTGTCCCAAGGTCGTGCATCATCTCCGCAAGCATGGACTGATGCTTCCGGCGCGCTCTCATACAGAGAATCGCTGCCGCTTCGAGACTCCGACCGCGCATTCGGTGATGGCGCTGCTGCGCAATCCGACCTATTCGGGGGCGTATGTGTTCGGTCGGACACGCAGCGTGAAACGGACTGATCCGACTCTGCCTGGCTTTCAATGCCAGCGTCTGCCCGAGGAGCAGTGGCGGGTCGTGATCAAAGATCATTTTGCCGGGTACATCGATTGGGATACCTTCCAGCTCATTCAGTCCATCTTGGCCAAAAACTACGCGCATCACCGTCGACGGGAAAGCCCTGGCGTGGCTCGCGAAGGAATCGCACTCCTTGCGGGTCTGTGCTACTGCGGATGCTGCGGCAGACAGATGACCACGGGATACGCCAACAATGCGTACTATCGCTGTCGCTGCCTTCGCGACGAGGGAGACCCCGTGGTGCATTATCAGTCCTTCCGCAGTAGGAACATCGATCCGACGGTGCAGAAGGCCTTTTTTTTTGCGGCGATCTCTCCGGTCGAACTGAACCTGTATGAAGCGGCTTACAGGCGGACCCAAGCGGAGCAGCAGGAGGTCTGTGCGGCGCAAGAGCGTCAACTTCAGCGCCTCCGCTACGAAGTCAATCGTGCACGTCGCCAGTACGACCAGGCCGACCCAGAAAATCGACTGGTCACCCAGGAACTGGAGCGACGATGGGAGGAGTCTCTGCGGTCCCTTGCAGAGGCCGAGCAGCGCGTAGAGCAGGACCAGCGACAGATGCGTACCGAGGCGCTGCGGAGCATTCCGCCGGAGCTGCGTGCGCAGTTTACCTCCGTCGGACAGGCGCTTCCTACTCTGTGGCCACAGCTTTCGATGTCCACCCGCAAGCAACTCCTCCGCTGTCTGATTGAAAAGGTCGTACTTCAACGTCAGGAATCGGAAGAGGAGCTGCTCGTGCGCATCATCTGGCGAGGTGGTGCGTTCACCGAAAAACGACTGACCATACCGCCTCCTGTGAGACGGAGCAAGTGGGACCAAGCGACTCTGGTCGATCGAGTCACGGTGCTGGTAGAGCAAGGACACAGCGACCAGCAGATTGCCCAGCAGATGACCGCAGAGGGCTTTCGCTCCGTCGGTGTGAGCCAGCTAAAGCCCAGCACCGTAGCGCGTATCCGCACTGAGCAAGGTAGGGCATTCGGGCGCGATCTTCGTCCACAGCCACCGACCACAGGCCCCCTGACGATTGGTCGCGTCGCCGCTCAACTCGGTTTGCATCGTCTGCGAATCTATCACCTGATCTATCGCGGTCTGCTCAAGCTCCGCCGCGACCCCCAAACCAACGCCTATCTCATCCCAGACACTCCCAACACCCTGGAACTCATCCGCCAACTACATGCCGGACAGATCCATGAACTCGATCTCACCATGGAGCATCAAGATGCGTAGTCCTCCAGTTCCACTCCTTGAGACAACTGGCTTCGGCCAGGGCTCTGACCAAAGTCCACCGGAATCAAGAAGTTCTTGCCTGACCTTCCCTCGAAAAAGTGGACAGGTTGGTTACATGCTTGAGATCGCTACAGG
>CALLYL010000821.1 GCA_937859535.1 uncultured Myxococcales bacterium | reverse complement strand
AACGATGCTGCCGTCGTCAAACCCGACGTCAAAAACAAGGTGACCGTCAAACGTGGCAAAGACGAAGGCAGCGAGTCGTAGCCGCCCCGATCGCCCTCGCCTACAGGAGCTGTAGCGGCGTCGCGGTCACCAAGTCCAAGAATTCCTGCCTCGTCGACTGCTGATCGCTGAACAGACCCCGCACCGCGCTCGTCACCAGTCGTGCTTCGTGGGCTTCGACGCCACGAGCCGCCATGCACATGTGCAGTCCCTCGATATAGACGCCCGCGCCCCGCGACCCAAGTCGCGAATACAACAGCTCGGCCAGCTCGTGGGTGAGATCCTCTTGCAGCACTGGCCGACGAGCGAGCAGTCGAATCAGCCGCGACAGCTTGCTAATCCCAACGACGCGCTCACGCGGGATGTATGCCGCTGAGACTCGATAAATCACCGGCAGCAGGTGATGTGGACACAGTCCAAAACAGATGTTGTGTTTGCTAATGACCATCTGGTCATAGCGAGCCGGGAAGGTCTTATGAAGGAGATCATCGATCTCCTTCTCGATCTCGGACACGGGCCGCACCATCTCTTGCGCAGCCTTGGCTGCACGCTCGGCGGTCTCGCGAAAATTGTCGTCCTCTTTCGTCGGATAGCCCATGTCCGCGTACGCTTCGAGCACGAGCTCATAGGCTCTCACCAACTTTTCCTGAGCTTTTTGCAGTGGCATTCGGTCTTTCATTTCGCAAGGGGGAAGTACGGCCAGGTAAGGAAGGCACCGCACCAGCAATCACGTCGCGGCGTCTTAGCATGCGATGCTACCAAAGGTCATATCGCACCACTTGCTGCGAGGCGCGAGCGTCGCCCATCACCGTCCACGCATTGTTCGAAATGACCGGCCGCGCTGGAGCGTCTGACCTGCTGCAGTCACAATCGCCACGCCGACCTTGTTTGAGGGCTGAGCACCGAGAGGGACTTGCGCGAAGATCACGTCTTCTGGAGAATGCGCACCATGATTGCTGTGAACCGTCTGGCTGTTGCGCTGCTTGCGGCCTTGGCCCTACCAAGCGCCGTGCAAGCGGCAACCCCACATGATTTTTCCATCTACGCGATCCGAATGGGGGGCGATTCCTCGCAGGCCAAGCCCTACATCGATCGCTTCTCTCGTCACCTGGAAAGCACGCTGGGCTGGCCGACCAATTCAGTGAGCGGCGGCTTCTACGTGTCGCGCAAAGAAGCGCTGACCGCGATCGAGCAGACCAAGCCAGGCTGGGCGGTCGTCGAGCCTTCCTTGTATCTAGAGCTACGCAAGTCGCACAAGCCGGTCGTGGTGGCTCAAGTGGTGAGCAGCGACCTCAACACGCCGCAGCTCATGGTGGTGGTCAAAGATCCAGCGCTCAAGTCATTGGCGGACCTGTCAGGGAAGCGACTTTGGACGCAGCTTGCCGACGCTGGGAAGTACCTGAGCCACGTCGTGCTGGATGGCAAAGGTGCGGCCGAGACCCGCTTCCAGCTCAAGCAGATTGGGGCGGTGACCAAGGGCATTCGCGCAGTGCTTCGTGGTGAAGCCGACGCAACGCTGGTCGATCCTGAACAGCTCGCCGAAGCCAAGAAAATGGAAGGTGGCGGCGATCTCCGGGTCATTTACACGTCACAGGCACTGCCCGGACTGCTGGTTGTGGCATTTCCGCAGGGTCTTGTCGCCGCAGAACAAAAAAAGCTAACCACGGCGCTCGTCGGGATGTGCGCGACTCCGCAGGGAGGTCCGGTCTGTAAGGAGATGCGCATCCAACAGTTTGAAGCAACGAATGCGTCGCTGCTCAGCACCACCGAAAAAAGGTACGATCAACCATGAGAACGCTCTGTGCCTCGGCCTTTGGGCTGTTTGTCCTGTCCACGACCGCCGCCTGTCCGCCCGCTGCGGACGTCAAAACGAGCGAAGCCAAGTCGGCGATGAACTCGGCAGAGTTGCCCAGTGACCCGGCCGCCCTCATCAAGCTCGCTGACGAACAGCTAGCCCTCGGTGGTGTTGGTTACAAGAACGCCCAACTGGCGATGGAAAAAGCGCTGGCGAACACCGAGTGGGCCAACCAAAAGCCCGGCTTTGACGCACACTATCGACTCGCTCGTGCCACCGCCGAGCAATGCACCGTTGACGAAGGCGCGGCCTGTCAATCCAGCCTGCCCAAGGCGATGGAGTCGGCCCGACGCGCAGTCGAGCTGTCCAGCGATCGCGTCGAAGGTCACTACTATCTGGCCCAGCTGATCGGCTTTTCGGCGCAGACGCAACGTGGGGCGGACATCAAGCCCATGCTCAAGCAGATGGTCGACGAGTCAGAGATTGCCATCAAGATCAACGAAGCGTTTGACAGCGGTGGTCCGCTGCGAATGCTCGGCACGGTCTACACCAGAGCGCCCGCTCCACCCGTGGCGATCGGCGATCCCGAAAAGGGCGTGCAGTTCCTGACCCGGGCCGTGGCAGTGGCCCCCGACCATCCACTAAACCAAATCTACCTGGCGGAAGCGCAGGTTGCCGATGAGCGTTACCAAGATGCGGAGGCCAACATCCAGAAGGCCCGTAAGCTCCTCGGCGACGCCAAATGGAACGGGAAGCGCAGCGAGTGGAAGGATGTCCTGGCCAAAGTCGAACGCAAGCTCAAGGCCAAACAAGGTCAGTAGCGACCGCTGTCCCGCCGCCCCCAATTGAACACACGACAGTGCCGAGACTTGACGGCGAGGGATCGCGGTGGCACGGTCGTCTTCCCCATTGTGAAGGACCGTCCGATGAGAGCCACTCTAGCCATTGTCGGCGTTGGCCTGCTACTAGGCGGCTGCGCCCTGAGTCCGCCCGTACAGCCCAGCGGCCTGCCGAGAGTTCCGCGCTACACGAACTCGATTCAACTCGACTTCTTGCTCAGCAGCTATCGGACCGTTGCCGAGAAGGCTGCGTCCCAACCAGAGAACATCCATCTCGTCGAGGAAGCCTGTCTTGGCTGGGAGCGTGTGGTGTTCGATCTGCACAGCGCCAGGCTGTACCCGAGCATCCTCCGTCAGACGCCCGAGACCCTCATGCTCGAGCAGGTTTGGCTCGATCTTCCCGGCACCGTGCAGAGACATCCTCGTCCAGCGGTGTGCGATGGATTGAAGGTGCCCGTGTCGATGACCGGCCTACCGCGTGAAGTGGCACTTGGAGTCGTAGCGCAGACTGCACCGCTCACACCGTCTGACGCGCCAAGCTCGCAACCGACCCCGGCTGCTGCGCCACAAGCCCAGCCGGTGGAGCAAGCGCCCGTAACGGCGAGCACGATCATGCCGCCCCCGTCTGCACTTCCGGTGACTGGGCTGCCACCTCAGCCGAGCGAAGAGCCCGCGACCAAAGTCGGCCGAGAGCGCGTGGCACTGCAGCGGCTCCGCATGGCGCTATCGCTGCCGCTCCAACCACCTGCGAACTTGCCGTCGGCGCAGATCGATCCAACGCTGCCACTGGCACCGCCCGCTCAGATTGACTTGCCCGTGCTCAACGAGCTGGCCGCTAGCGACCTTCCAACGGTGAGACTCCGAGCGCGCTACCATCTGCTCGGGCTCTGCACCCTGGCCGTCGAAGCCGCCGATCGCACGCGATCTGCTCCGGCCAGCAGCCCAGGCCCATCGCAGGGAATGGTGCGCCCCAGCGATCCCGTGGTTTGTGCACAAAGCAGCCCAACCGAACCACTCCGAATCGCACAGCGTCGCGTGATGCGCTCGCTGCTCACCGCTTGGCGGGCCCGTTACAGCGAACCGATGGCGGACTTTGTTGCCAGCATGGCAAGCTTCGTATCACGCGATAACCCGGTTCTCGATGGACCACGCACTTCCCGCTAATCATGATCGCGATGTAGTTCGGTGGCGAAAATGCTCAATTCCGTGCTAAGGTGCGTATCCGGTTTCTCTTGCTCGCGTGTGTGGCTTCGGGCGTAACCCAGGCTGACTCAATATGAGATGCCAAAACACGCAGCGCCAAGAGGAACCAAGGAATCTAAGAAGCAGCACCACCACGAACCCGAACTGCCTCCGGGCACCCTGACTCCGCGAATTATTTCGATTCGGCAACGAAGGAGCCTCTCTTCCCATGCGAAAGCCGCCCGCCTCGCGCATCACCGCGTCGAGGGTGGCGCAGTCGG
>CALLYL010000820.1 GCA_937859535.1 uncultured Myxococcales bacterium | reverse complement strand
CCGTTACTGCAGATCGGACTCTGTTCTATGGCGCGCTTGCTCTTTAGAACTTGAATCACAATCTGGGACGCATGCTTTTCTGCTGCCTCTGTTTGCGGAGAAACGAGCATGATCAGGAAGAGTGAGAGGCAAAGAACGTGTCGCATGTTTGCGATGGTAGGCCGATGGATGGAACCGAGCAACCGGATTGCCGTGCCACAACTCCTAAGAGACTCTGCCCGATCAAACCACGCATCGCGCAGACTGGGTGGCAGATGGGCCCCGCAGAACGGACAGAAGGACAGCTCGAGAAATGAAGTACCACCATCAGGAATCGGAATCCCCCACTCGCGAAACTTGGCAACGTAGAGAATGGAGACCGGTGACCTGGTACACCGGAATGGACGGTGCGGGTCGGCTACTGTTAGGGAAACCATCCCCACCTTGCACAAAACTGTTTGACGCACTGGGGGCAAGTTCGTAGCCTGCGGGACCGTGCCGCGTCGACAGCGGCTCCTAGACCGAAACACCATGCGTCCCGAACTCCTAAGTGAGCTACGAAGCAGTGATGCCCAGTGGATCTTGCGGACTGGGCGACTGCTTGCCGAGGATGGCGAGCGGTTCGCGCTGCTCGTGAAGACTCCACCTTACGAAGAGCTATGTGCCTTGGCTCGTGAGCAAGCGGGGGAGCTACAGAGCGTTTCACCCGATGCCCTCCGTCAGCAAGTCGAGCAGATCCTGATGCTCGATGGTGTGCCTGCGGGTTTGCAGTGGCTTCACGACAGTGGGGCGCTCTCCCAAGTGCTGCCCGAGCTACATGCGACGGTGAACTTCTCGCAAGAGGCGGGTCGTCGTCACAAGGATGTCTGGGAACACACCAAACAAGTGGTGTGGCAGTCTCCGGCGCGGCCACTCGTGCGCTGGTCGGCACTGCTGCATGACATCGGCAAGGTCAAGACGCGGGCGTTTACGTCCGATGGCAAAGTGACCTTTCATCGTCACAGCGAGGTCGGGGCGCGGATGTTCGAGGACATCGGACGGCGCTTCAAGTTCGAGCGCGAACACCATCGCACCTTGCGCTTTCTGATCCTCCATCACCTGCGACCCAACTCGTATTTGCCGTCGTGGACTGACTCGGCGGTGCGGCGCTTTGCCAAGGAGATTGGGCCGTATCTGCCGGACCTCCTCGACCTGTCGCGGGCTGATATCACCTCGCGGCGTCCGGGGCGGCGGCAGCAAGGGCTTGGCAACATCGATACGTTGTCCGGTCGCATCGACGGGATACGCGCTGAAGATGCGGTGGTTCCACCGCTGCCAAGTGGCATCGGGGACGCCATCATGGACAAGTTTCGGATGCCGCCGTCGAAGCTGATCGGGGATCTCAAGCGTGAGCTGCTCGCCAAGATTGAGTCGGGCGACCTCGAGCCGCGCATGGAGTCCGAATATTATCTGCCGTATGTCGAGGAGATGCTGGCTGCCCGCTCCGAGGCACCGACGCCTTGTTGTGAGTAGTCTGTGAGCAGTGAGGTTCTCCAACATGTCTTTCTCTGAGCCAAATTCCGCTGCGCCGCTCTACGCCATCGTCCTTGCCGCCGGGCAGGGCACCCGGATGCGCTCCTCGGTGGCCAAGGTCTTGCACAGGGTCTTGGGCCGCACCATGGTCGACTGCTCGCTTTCACTGCTGGCCCCGCTCGGGGTTCAAAAGACCGCGCTGGTGCTCGGGCATCAGGCAGCGGCGGTCGAAGCTGCGGTGCGGTCGAGCGGGCTTGCCGTTCCCGACCTTCGCATTGCGATTCAGACCGAGCAGCGTGGTACCGCCGATGCGGTCCGAAGTGCGCTGCCGGTGCTGCCTGAGCTGACAACGACCGGCGGCAAGGTGCTGATCCTGTATGGCGATACGCCGCTTCTGACGGTCGAACGGCTGCAAGAGCTGCTCGTGAAGACGACGGGGAAGCTGGGCATGTTGGCCACGACGCTCGCTGATCCCCACGGCTACGGTCGGCTGATTCGGCAGGACGGCCGGGCGCAGCGGATTGTCGAGCACAAAGACTGCACGCCCGAGCAGCTCGCCGTCTGTGAGGTCAATGCCGGGATCTATGCCGTCGATGCCCAGTTTTTGGTCGAGTCGCTCGCCCAGGTCCAGAGCCACAATGCCCAGCGGGAGTTCTATTTGACCGATCTGGTCGCGATGGCCGCGTCGGCAGGTGAGCTTGTCACCGTCATCTCGGCCCCCTCCGATGAGGTGATGGGCGTCAATGACCGCGTCGATCTGGGCACTGCCGAGGCGATTGCCCGTGCCCGCATCTGCAAGGCGCATATGCTCGCGGGCGTGACCTTGCACGATCCAGCCACCACCCGCATTGAGCACGGCGTCGAGATTGGCCGCGACTGCGAGATTTTTGGCGGCGTGTCCCTGCGCGGCAAGACCCGCATCGGCGAAGGCTGTGTGATTGACCAGGGCTGTGTGCTCACCGATGTGATCGTCGAGTCCGGCGCGCACTGCAAGCCCTACACCATTGCCGCGTCGAGCCACATTGGTCCGCGCTGCCAGGTGGGACCGTTTTCGCACCTTCGTCCCGACACGCGCCTCCTTGAAGAATCCCATGTCGGCAACTTCGTGGAACTCAAGAAGACCGAGCTGGGCCGGAAGAGCAAGGCCAACCACCTCGCCTACCTCGGCGACAGCACCATCGGCGCCGAGGTCAACATTGGCTGCGGCACCATCACCTGCAACTACGACGGTTTTGCCAAGCATCAGACCATCATCGAAGATGGCGTGTTCATCGGCTCGGATAGTCAGCTCGTGGCCCCGGTGCGAATCGGTAAGGGCGCAATTGTCGCGGCAGGAACGACGGTGACTCGCGATGTCCCAGCGGGCGCACTCACGGTGTCGCGAGTTCCTCAGCAAGACAAGCTCGAAGCCGCAGACAAGCTACGGGCACGCTTCAAAGCTCGCAAGGCGAGGACGTAACCAGTATGGGCTGTAGTGACTGCAAGACCGGCTGTGGCACAAGTGATGGCGGCTGCTCGACGCAAAAGAGCGCGCAGCGGCTGTTTCTCGATGACCTCCTGCCGAAGATTTACCCCAGTCGTACCTATGGTCAGCTCGATGTCGCGGCGGCCTATGAAGCGGGCATTCGGGAAGAGGAATGCGAGCAGCTCGGGCGGCAGATTGCGACGGTGACCAAAGCCCCGGTCTACCTCGTACCGGCGGACGACGAGGAGCTGTGCCGCTACCTGTACGTGCTGTGTGTCGGTCGCGAGCCTGCCTTGGTCGAGCTTCGCCAGTCGAGCGCGCTGCGGGGACTCGAAGCCGAGCGGATCAGCGAGCGCTATCTGCGGGTCGCGCTGTCGACTGTGGCCAGGGTCGGCTGTGTTCAGGAAGTCGCGATGGAGCTAGAGCTTCGCAAAGACGGCGACGAGCCGTTGGCCGTGGTGCGCGAGCTACCTCGGGGAGGGGTGTTCGATCCGCTGCTCCTCAAGCGACTCCAGCGCATCGTTGATTTGCTGACCGCGTACGACATTCGTCACCTGGACCTCGGCGTCATCGAGCAGCCCGCCAGCGGCCTTGGCCTTACCGATGACGGTTTCGCCGGTCGCTTCGGCATCGAACCCCGCCTCGGCAACTTCTTGTTCTTCGCCGCCCCCGCCGTAACCACCTCTGAAGTCCACCTCCCGCTCCACTAACCCCCTCCAAGCTGTTTGAGGAGGGGTCTTGGGTATCCCGGAACAGGATGAAAGCTGTTTGAAGAGGGGTCTCGGGTATCCCGGAACAGGATGAAAGCTGTTTGAAGAGGGGTCTTGGGTATCCCGGAACAGGATGAAAGCTGTTTTGTGGATGCCATGGCTATGGAACCGATTGAATAGATGCTCATCTGTCGATGAAAGCGACTGGGGACATCCAAGTTGATGCGTGGAACTAGTCCGAGGCCGGTAACGTGAGGCGGAAGTGGGTCTCGGGGGGGCCGGGGTCTTTGACTTCGACTCGGCCACCGTGTTGTTCGGCGACTGCGGCCACGATGGCGAGGCCCAGGCCCGAGCCTCCGGTGTCACGACGGGTGGTCACGAAGCGCTCGAACAGGCGGTTGCGAAGGTCGGGCGAGATGCCTGGCCCGCGATTGACGACCTCTAGGATGGCGCGCTCGGGCTCGTGGCGGAGGCGAACCGTGACCTGAGGGGCCGTTGCGGCGTTGGCATCGGCAAAGGCAATCGCGTTGTCGATTAGGTTGTCGACTGCACGGCGGAGCCAAGGTTCATCACCGGGAACCATCAGCTCGGCTGGTAGCTCGCTGTGGAGTTCGATCCGTCGATGGGCCGCTTGCGCCGCGTGGGCTTCCATGGATTGGCGGGTCAGCTCTGCCAGGTCCACCGGTTCTCGCACCACGCCACGCGCTTGCAGCCGGGTCAGCATCAGCAGGTTGTTCAAGATGCCTTGCAGCCGGTGGGTTGCCTCGGCAATCCGCGCCACAAAGCGTCGGGCCGTCTCGGGTTCATCGAGTGCGCCATCGGCCAGAACCTCTGCCGCCGCCCGGATCGCTGCCACCGGGTTCTTGAGCTCATGGGACAGATCCGCAGCCAGCTTTTCGGCCAGGTGCCGGCCTTCTAACTCACGTCGCATCGACTCGACCGCGTGGGTGAGGGTGCGGACCTCGCGACCAAAGGGCGGCGGCAGCACGGCCTGACGTTCGCCTTGCGCGATGCGTGAAGCGGCCTGGGTCAACCGTTCGATCGGCGAGGCAATCGCTCGACCGATCAGCGCGGCGGCACTGGCGGTCGCTAGCACCAGCAGCAGGGTCAGCAGCGCGGCTCGTGAGGCCACCTCACGCAAAATCTGCCGAAAGCCGAGGCTTTCGCGGGATACCCGCACCGCCCCGAGCACGGTTCCGTCCACGCTTCGCAGCAGCGCCTGTTCGATCGGACGCTGCGGAATCGGCGAGCCGCTGGCCACC
Organism: uncultured Myxococcales bacterium; assembly: GCA_937859535.1. Classification (GTDB taxonomy): domain Bacteria; phylum Myxococcota_A; class Polyangia; order Palsa-1104; family JAEUJZ01; genus JAEUKA01. The sequence continues at coordinate 4,526 of CALLYL010000820.1, read as the reverse complement.
AGCAGGCGTCCCGTCGGGTCGAGCAGCTCGATTCGCAGACCACCGGGGTGGACGTCGGCGAGCTGCTCCAGGGACGGCACCTGGGCCAGCTCTTGCGGGGACCGACCCGACAGCGCAATCACCGAGGACAGAAGCGCTGCTTCTTCGCGGGATACCTCACCGAGAAGGCGCGCCGCTCGTAGCTCTAGCCGCTGCACCGCGAGCAGTCCGAGCAGGGCTGCAAAACCGCCGGAAACCGTCGCCATTGCCACGAACACCTGCATTCGAATCGACAGTCCGTGCCGCACCGACCGCCACAGCCGCCACAGCATGAACGCCGCAAATAAGCTGAGCAGCAGCGACGCGAGAAGTGGCAGATAGACATCCATTGCACCACGCTACACCAAATCGGCGCTGTGGTAGCGTGGCGACTCATGAAGACCACCACTGTGCGCTGTTTCCTGCTGGCTGTATCGCTGACCCCGCAACTTGGCTGGGCCGACAAGGCTCCTCCACCCCGACCACAGGCTCACGATGGCCATCACGACGGCCATCACGGTGGTCACGAATCCGGTGGCGACAAGCCGATGGTTCATCGCTTTGAAGACCCCGCGAAGTGGACCGCGATCTTTGACGGTCCTGAGCGGGACGCCTGGCAGAAGCCGCAAGAGATCGTCAAGCGGCTCCAGATTGTGCCGGGGATGACGGTGGCAGACATCGGCGCGGGCACAGGCTACTTGATGCCGCACTTGGCGCAGGCAACGGGGGACAAGGGCAAGGTGCTGGCGATCGATATCGAGCCGAAGATGGTTCTACACCTGACTGAGCGAGCGAAGAAAGCCAAGCTTGGCCAGGTCAGCGCGCAGCTTGGCGAGCCGAGTGATCCCAAGCTGGCGGCGAGCAGTGTCGACAAGATCGTGTTTCTGGATACCTGGCATCACGTCCCGTCGCGGGCGGCCTATGCAGAAAAGCTGTTCAAGGCGCTCAAACCGGGCGGAGCGGTCTACATCATCGACTTCACCAAGGAGTCGTCGCATGGGCCGCCGGTGAAGCATCGCCTGACCCCTGACGCGGTGATGTTTGATCTACACGCCGCCGGTTTTGTGGCCGAAGTGATGCAAGAGGAGCTTCCCGATCAGTACATCGTGGTTGGCAAAAAGGCGGCACCGTGATCGTTTCCATAGTCGGCTCCGTCGTGGTAAAGCCTTGTCGTGAGCTTGTTTGAGCCTTCGCTGACCTTGGTCATTCCCGCCTTTAACGAGGCCGATAACCTAAAGGTGGTCTTGCCCGAGGCGCTGCGCTACATCGCGGAGCGCTGTGTCAACTGCCAGATCCTCCTCGTCGATGACGGTTCCAGTGACGACACCGCGAAGGTGGCGGCCGAGTTTGCGGCGCAGCATCCGGAGCGGTTGCGCGTCCTCACCCACTCCCAAAACCAAGGTCTGACGGCGGCGCTGCGCAGCGGCTTTTTTGGAGCGCACAGCGAGCTGGTAACGTGGATTCCTGCCGACGGGCAAATTGCACTGACCGAGTTAGACAAGATGCTGCGGGCCTATCGCGGCGAGGATCTGCTGCTGACCACCTATCGGCATCGACCCGACGGGCTGTGGCGAGCGACGATGTCCAGGACGGTGCGGCTGCTGGTTCGTGCTGCGACCGGATTTGCCGATCGGCTGGAAGGTCCGTATTTGTTTCGGCGGGCGCTCATCGATGAGCTGAACCTGGTCTGTCATCGCTCGGCGGGCTCGATTGGGCTGGAAATCGCGGCCAAGAGCCGTTCACTCGGCAAGCGCATTGGCACGACCGAGATTGAGTGCCTACCGAGGCTGTCGGGACGAAGCAAGGTCGCCGATCTGCGCAACATCGTGACCTATGTGGGCGAGATCTGGCGGATTTCTGTGTCGCAGAAAGAGCTTCTGAAGAATCGTCAGAAGTAGAGCGTGACGCGGCCCTGGACGTTGATGGGCGAACCGGGGCTGAAGCTGATGTCCTCGCAGCCGAGGAAGTTGCCGTCTGGGCCAGTGTGGGCGCGGGTGCTGTTCGGGCAGGCGGTGGGCGGCGGTGGGCTGTTGGTCGGTGGCTCGCTGCGAAGGCGGGAAGTGGTGGCAAACTGCGCGGCGCGGTAGCGGCTGTTGGTGAGGTTCTCTATGGACAGTCCCCCCTCGATAAAGCGCCAGCGATAGCCGACGAAGGCATCCAGCAGGTACGAGCCTTGGGCTTGCAGAAACTCGTCTTCGGTCGCAGGGCGGGCCCCGATGCCGGTGAAGCGGAGGGAGCTACGCAGTCCGAATTTGGTCATCACCGATAGACCCGAGCTGATGGTGAAGCGCGGGGCCAGCGCGACCGAGTTGCCGTTGCCCGCGTTCTGTGTGAATCGTGCATCGTTCACGGTCAGGTCGAGGTCCGCAAACAGCCAGTCTACGATGCGCAGTCGACCCTCGAACTCGAAGCCAAGCCGCCTGGTTGCTCCCGAGGAATCGGTCCTGCCTTCATCGCCAACCCAGACCAGCTCGCTGTCCAAGTCGAGACCCCACAAGCTCGCCGCCAGATCGAGTCGCTGAAACAGTCGCGTCCGAGCCCCTACTTCATAGCCCAGCGTGGGCGTGAGCGGAGTCACCGGATTGATGGCGCGCACGACTCCTCGGGCATCGTTCGAGTGAAAACCTCGTCCGAAGTTCACAAACAAATCCACGACGCCGTGCGGAGAGATCACCAGCGTTGCCTTGGGACTTAGTAGCATGTCTCCGCGCACTCCGGAGCTGGCATCGCCCTGGGTGGCCAGGTCTTCGCTCCGATCGGTTACGTCGAAGCTGAAGTAGTCGGCTCGCAATCCCACAATCAGTCGTACCCAGCGTGAGAACGAGACCTCCTCTTTTGCGTACAGAGCCAGGCTGGTTTCGCGGATGTCGTGCTCGACCACCGGGGTGATTCGCTCTCTGTTCTGTTGGTAATACAAGCTGTTGTGAATGTCATCGAAGCGAGCAGAGACTCCGACGCTGCTGTCGAAGGTCAGCCACCGCCAGCGCATCCTTCTGCGATAGTTTGCGCGCAGCCCACCTAGGTAGCGCTCATCTCCCTGCTCGATTCCGTCACCGTGGATCGGATCACGGGAAAACAGGGTGAAGTTTGACAGCAGCTTGAAGGTGTAACGCGAGACGTAGGCCAGCGCAGTCAGTTCGTTTTTGTCGTCGTGAAGTTGGTACGAAAGGGAAAGGTTTTGCCGTGATGAGTTGCCGCCCTCGGTCGGATCGATGTTGCCAAAGAAACCAAGCCGTCCCGCGTCCACTTCCCGCAGCGGAATCTGTCCGGACGCATACCAGTCACCGCCATAACTCGACACCGCGATCGAGATCGATGACCCTGGCGACAGATCATAGGTCAGTTTGGCAAACAGGTTGTACTTCTTGAAGCGCTCCGGATTTTCAAACGGTCCGTTCGAGTAGCCGCCTTCGCCAACAATCAGTGTTCGTATTTTGCCAAAGGTCGGGCTTGCAGCGACGACAGTTCGGATCGTGTCAAACCTGCCCCCTTGCACCGAGACAAAGTTCTCTGGGAGTCCGCTTTTTGTAACCAGATTGATGGCTCCTGCAGTGGCGAAGTCACCGAGTTCGCTAAAGTACGGTCCTTTGACGACCTCGATTCGTTCGATGAGTTCGGGAATGATCCAGTTGGTGTCGGCGTACCCTTGACCGTGTGCGTGCGACACCATGTTGATGGGAATTCCATCGAGCGTCAGCGCGATATCGGTTCCGTGATCGGCATCGAAGCCGCGCAGCAGGAACTGATTGGCTTTGCCACCTCCCGCATGCTGAACGGTGATAAGGCCCGGCGCAACCCGCAGTAGGTCTCCGACCCGTTGAATGGGACGCAGTCGGAGATCTTGTTCGCGAACGGTCAGGCTCGAAGCCGCCGACATCGGCTTGTCTGCCATCACCATCGTCGTAAAGCGGCGATCAGCGGGAGGCTCTGGCTCTGGTTCAGTCGCTGGTTTCAGTTCTGGTTTTGGTTCTGGTTTTGGTTCTGGTTTCGGTTCTGGTTTCAGTTCTGGTTTCAGTTCTGGTTTCAGTTCTGGTTTGACTGGCTCTGTTTCGATGGGCTCTGGACTCTGTGCCCACGTCGTTCGGGGCGTTGCGAAAAATAGGCATAGCGGGACGACGCGCAATAACAGGCATGTTATACGCCTCATAATGGTTCGAGACATGACTCTCTCCTCGATGCTGGGCGCACCACTCCCTGGCAGCGGGTGTGGGGGCCGCATCTATGTTCTTGTTTTGTGGACAGCTATGATCGAGAGAGCGCGAAGGGTGGGGCGCGGGCACCAAGTGGACCGGCCTTGTACCGTTGCGGATGCTGATCCTCGGACAGAAGAGTCGTTGGGAGTCGGTCAAGGAGGGCGCAGAGTGGAATCGAGACAGCGGGCGGACTGCTTAGATAGCTGCTGGCAAAGTGAACCAAGCTGCCGCCGGCGTGCGCTAGCGGTGAGGGCGAATCATCGTCCTCATGATCGTGGTCGTCCTCATGATCGTGGTCGTCCTCATGATCGTGGT